>JAZDOF010000574.1:0-7349 GCA_043799015.1 Pseudomonadota bacterium
GTGAAGTCATAGAGATTTTTAAGCTTGATGAAGACTTCCTGAACAACCTGGAAGCCGAAGAGCTTATAGAAACCGTGGAATTGCCTTCGTCCGAGAGAGTGTTCATGACCGACCAGGTCGAACGACTAATCGTCATTGATAATCTCATACGCGATCTGAACGTAAATGTTGCCGGTTGCGGGGTGATATTGGAGATGCGCGAAAACATGGTCCGTATGCAACAACAATTTGACCGAGTTCTCGGCATTCTTATCAATGCTCTGCGTTCCACCTCCCCTTAACCCGTCACTTGGTTATATCGCCGACCATATCCACTTCAAAGGCCTTCTCGATGCCTGGGGTGAACTGTTTATTGCGCCGGCTGTTCTTCACGATAGTGGTGGGGGCTCTATTAACAGCCGTATGGGCCTTGTCGACCCCGTGCCTCGGCCTTGCCGGGGTCCTGTCGGACGAGCTTGTTCGTAAGGCCCGAATGGAGGGCGATCCAAAAGTCCGGATACAGTTGCTGACCGAGGCATTGAAAGAGCCCCCCCCGCGTAGGATGAAGGCGGTAATCCACTACGAATTGGGTGTGGCGTATAAGGAGCTCAAGGACTGTTTCAGGGCCATAGCCGAGTTTGATTCCGCACTGGTCTACGTTAAGGACTCCACTCGGACGCTTGTGGAAAAGGCGGACTGCCTCATCACGCTGGAGCAGTTCGATGAAGCGTCTCGGGCACTTGAGACGGCTCTCTTGATCAAGCCCACCGATGCGCGCCCCTATGCGCTAAAAGGGTTGATTCTCGAAAAGCGGGGTTTTCTTACCAGGGCCCAAGACGAATACTCCCGAGCCCTCCACTACGATCCGCATTCAATCACGGCCCTACGCATGAGGTACCAGGTCCTACTCAAGAACGGTAGACCCCGTGAGGCTCTTGAAGACGTTAACGCTCTTGCCCGGCTGGAACGGCACCAACCGGAAATATTCCTTACTCGTGCACGAATACATGTGAAACTGAAGGAGTTCGACAAGGCCGCGGCGGATTTCAATATGGCCGAACAGCTCGGGGGCCCTAACGATCAAATCACGAAAGAGAAGGTTCAAGTATATTTTATGACCGGCCGGCCCCATATGGCACTGGATGCGTTGACGGAACATCTTAAAACGCAACCGCACGACCCGGAAGCTCTCGTCCTGAAGGCCCTATCTCACATACAGCTTAACGAACTCCCCGCGGCCGAAAGGATCCTCTCGGATGTTCTGGCAAAACATCCCGATCAGGCGGGAGCATATCTTTACGGCGGGGTTGCCGCCGCGCGACGAGGGGATCGAGACGGCGCCCTCGAGTACCTAAATCGAGCCGTAGAACTTGATCCCGCCCTTACGGCCGCTTACAAGGAAAGAGCCCGAGTGTTCATGGAACTCAAAGACAATCTGCGTGCCGCCGTCGACCTGACCGCGGCAGCGGACCTTGACCCGTCGGACGGGGAGATCCCGGCTTTGCGTGGTGTGACCAATGTTGCGAGGGTCCTGCACGATGCGGCCGTGGCCGACTTTACCCGCGCGTTGGAGTGTCTCCCGGGCGACCCCGGCATTTTGTACGACAGGGCCGTGGCTCATTGGAAGCGAGATGATACGGACGCGGCACTGGCGGACCTGGATGCGGTGCTTGCCAAGAAACCGGAGGCTCCGCGGGCCCTGAGTCTGCGAGGTGCCATACGTATGTCACGGGGTGATTTTAACAGGGCTCGCTCGGATTTCGACCGAGCTGCGGCCCTTCGGTCCAGCGACCCGGCTGTTTGGAACAATAGGGGTTACTTTCTCTTTAGGACGGGCAATTACCGTGCCGCATTGTCGGACTTGGAGAAGGCGTTGACCTTGGATCCCGAATACCGAACCGCACAGTTCAATCGAGACTTGGTAGTGAAGAAATTGGATGCCTTGGGCGCCGCGATCGATCCCGGGTCGACCGGTGTTTCAACATCCGTTGAAGAGGAATCGGAACAACCATAATGCCCAATAGAACCTACTCGGCAATCCTCGCGGACCTCGATGGAACGATGAACCGGGGCAACACGCTGATTCTCGGCGCGGACGAAGTCTACAGGAACCTCACTGACCGGAGCGTGAAATGGATCTTTCTATCCAACAACGCCACTGCCATGCCGTCCGGGCTGGCAGCGCGCATAAGGGGACTCGGGCTGGATGTAGATGACGAGCAGGTGTTGAACTCGGGGGCTGCATTGATTATGCGGCTCAAGAACGGTTCAGGCTTCCGACGAGTATTCGTGGTGGGTGAAGCCGCGCTTGTCGACGCCGTAGCCCGGGCGGGCCCCGACGTCGCCGAGGACGCGGAAGGTGTGGACCTCGTGGTGGCCGCCATGGATAAGGGGTTCACTTATCACAAGTTAGCCACGGCTCAAAAGGCCATCTGTAACGGCGCGGTTTTCTGGGCTACGAACCTGGATCCCAGCTTCCCGGACTCCGATGGACCAAAACCCGGAGCAGGGAGTCTGATTGCGGCAATAGCCACGGCATCGGGACACCCCCCGGATAAGGTATTCGGAAAACCCTCCCCGGAGTTGGCCGAATCGGCCTTGAATCTGTTGGGGCTGCCGCCCGAATCTTGTCTTGTGGTGGGGGACCGCATGGAAACCGACATTCTCCTCGCACACAACGCTGGTATGGATTCAGTGCTGGTTCTGACCGGGGCCACGTCCCGGGGCGATCTGTCCCGATTTCCTTACCGCCCGACATATGTCTTTGAAAGTATTGCCGACATAGGAACGCTCTTCAGGTGATGGCGCACGAAACCGTCCCAGGACGTTCCTTAAACGAATAATCGTAACACGAGGCACGTTGGGGCGGGGTTTATCCCCGCCCGATCCATGGCCGCCGCTGGACGGGCGGAAATAAACCCCTGCCGTCACACTTTCAAAGCGCCTTGGTACACGGCGTCTATTTCACGATTATGGCCGCCGCCATCAGTTCCGCAAGATTCATGACCTTAGCGTTGATCTTGTAGTGGTGGACGATTTCCTTCAACTGGTCCGTGCAGTTGTGGCATGACTGAAGTACCACGGTGGCGCCCGTCGCCCGGATCTCATCACCTTTAACCTTGCCCGCGGCTATCCGCCGCTTGGCAAATTCCGGCATCGCCAACGCTCCGCCGCCCCCGCCGCAGCAGTAGCTGCGCTCGCCCCAATGCTCCATTTCAACGAAGTTGTTTGCCGCCGCACGGATGCACACGCGGGGTTCTTCCACAATACCGCCTGATCTCGCAATATTGCAGGAATCATGGTAAGTGAAGACATCCTTGTCCCAGACGGACTTGTCGAATTGGAGCTTGCCTTCCCTGACCAGCTTGGCAAACAGCTCCATAACGCTCGTGATCTTGAAAGGAACGCCGCCTACCCAGTTGGGACCTTCCCAGCGCAAGGCCCTGTAGCCGTGGCCGCATTCACCCGCCAGAAGAAATTCGCACCCGAGCCGCTCAACATCATCGCACTGCCACTGTGCGAACTGCTTGGCGTCGGCGTCATTCCCATTGAACAAGGCGTAGTTGGTCAGGTCCCAATAGCGAGATGAAATCGTGAAGCTGACTCCCGCGATGTTGAGTACCTTAGCCGTTGCCTGAATGGTGAGCGGATAGTACTTGGGTTCCCGAGGGTTCAGCGTAAGAAAATACTGGGCGCCCTTTTTGTCCACGGGGATCTTGAAGTCTTCGCAGCCTTCTTCTCCCTGTAGTTCCTCCTCGATCCATTCTATGGTCTCGACAAACTCATCTTGGGGCACCGCCATGTTGTTGCCGTGGTTCCAATGGGTGTCGACCGTATCCTGCAGGTTCTCGGGGACCCGTCCCACGGCGGTCATCATTCCTCTGGCGGCTCTGACCATCATGCCGTAATCCACGCCCATGGGGCAATTGTACGTGCAGCGCCGGCACATGGTGCATGCGCCGTAGAGCTTGTCGTACATTTCTTCAGCGAGTTCTACGGTTAGCGGCTGGGCCCCCACGAACCAGGGGAAGGCCTTTCCTGTCCAATCGTAGTTGAACTTGTACCATTTTCGGAACTTATCGGCCTTGTAGGCCGGTATCATCGTGGGGTCATCAGGGATCGAAACACTGTAATGACAAGCGTCGTTGCACATACCGCAGTGAATACAACCTGCGAGGGACCCGGCCACCACCCTGCTCTTCAGCCTGGTCGGCAGCATTTTCTCCATTTCCGCCAGCATTTCCGGGGTAAATCTATCTTTGCGGTCCCACTTTCTTTCCGGTCCGCCCAGCTTCTCCGAACCGACGGCATCCGCCGCTCTATCGTTATCCGACATTTAATTCCTCCGTGATAAATCTTGACTATCTTCGATAGGTTATTTCGGGACCCAAGTGGCTTTGGGGTTTTGCTTGTTAAGTATCCCGCGACCGCCGAAAATTTGCCCGAACATGATCCTCGTGAAGGGATACATGACGTAATGGGAGATTTTGCTGAAGGGCACGTAGATAAGGAAGAAGCAAACCATGAAGAAGAAAAGCCACATCCAACCATTGTCCGAGCTTCCTTCGCTCCAATGAAGCATCGTAATGAAGCCGACCGCGAAGAAAGACGTGAGCAGACATACGGCAAACATGTCGTCGGGCGTGGTGAGGATTCGCACCTTTTCTTCGGTTATTCTTCGGTGAATCCGCCTCAGACCGATGAGAAAGGCTAGACCCATGAACAGCATGAAGACGTACGATACCGCCGGTGTTAGAAGTCCGGGGGTGAAGGGGATGAAAAAGGTCAGTCCGATGGTGAGCGCGACGGCCACGTGAAATATCAGGAACTCCGCGTAAAAATACGGGTTCCTCTGGGTGCTTTCCATCGACCAGGGTCTTAGGACATTAAAGAGCGATTCGACCGCGCCGGCCGTGCGGTCGCCCTTGAGTTCGGCCTTCTCCGTGGGCCCTGCCTTCTGCAGGAGCAGATATATCTTGTACGAATACAGTGCCGCCATCCACAGAAGACAGATGTGCGAAATCATCTGCAAGACGTGCAAGGCCTGGCTCGGGTTGTTTTCCATGGTGTCCCTCTCAGTTGTTGTATTCACAGCCCCTCATGGGGAATCTGATTCAGGTCGGTCATTCTTCCGAAGGGGGGAAAGAACGCGGTAAGCCGCCGGTATGGCCATGGTTACGGCAAATTGGAGACCGGTCGACGCCCATTAGGGACGGTTCCAGGATTGCCCGGTCCGCTATTATAAATTAATGAGCCACACAAATTCTGTCAAGAATTTTCTTTAGAGGAGCGCAGCGCCATTCCTTTAGACGAGCACGACAAAAAACCTAGGAATTTGGGATGTCGCCGCGGAAACAAGCCGCAGTCGCGCTGTATACAATTCTCATCAACGTTCCTTAACACGATTGCCGTAAAATATCCTCCCACAGTCCCGGACCCGATTATTGGCTTGCGTCCTCCTCGGGCGCCTTCATCCTCGGTCTCCCATGAGACGGCCGGCCGTTCCGGCAAAGGTAAGGCATGTGCAGGTGCATCATGGGGGATCAGACGATCCGCCGAGCAGCCGGGACCCTGTCACGGTATCAAGTGGGTCCGTATCACGATAAAAAGGGCGGCATTCAGCCTGTAGCATATAAAGTGCTTCATTTCATTCAGTGACCGACGAAAAAACATTCATGTTTGTTCCCATTGTCGGGCCGGTCGGGAAGAGGCACGGCAAGGCCCCGATCAAATGGATATTTCTATACTGAAACTACCTTTACAGTCAAGTATTGAACGCGCTTGGGAACGCTCCCTTTTTAATTGCGGCTTACCTTTTGGGAGTTACCAAAGGGACTATGATCGTTTCCGGGGAGTAGCGACAAGAGGTGCGTGCATTGTGCCGGCTGCCGTGGTAATTTCCGAAATAGGATCTATAGCCGATGCCGAAGGTTTTGTCCTTTTCACGCGTCCTCCCCCTCTGTCCCTCTCCAAGTTTGGTGAGGGACAGAAGGAACGAACTTTCGGCAACCGGCATAGGACGGTAGCAGGCGTTGAGACCCTTGATCCGTGAAACTGTGGACGCCCCTTAAGGGGTCGCCCCAACGTGGGTTCGTCGTGCAAAAAGATTCATGGGAGTTGTGATGCGTTTCGCCGTCACCGGAGCAACAGGCTTTGTCGGAAGCCATTTGGTCGACCTTCTCGTCGGAAAGGGCCATGAAGTAGTCTGTCCCGTGCGTGATCCAAGACGTTCAGGTTACGCATCAGGATTTGATGTGGACTTCGTAACCTACCTCGAGTTTGAGCGTCTGGTGGGGCAGGGCGGTCGGTTCGATGCGGTCGTCCATGCGGCGGGGGCCACCCGAGCCTTGAATTACGAAGAATATTGCACGTCGAATGTGGGGTTGACGACGCGTTTGGTGGAGTTGTTTGCATCCGCCGCGCCCGGACATGCCCCCCGGTTCGTACTCATAAGCTCCCAAGCCGCAGCAGGCCCTTCGGGCAACGGCTGCGCGGCCGTCAACGAGTCGGATCCACCTAACCCGATCTCACTGTACGGACGCTCGAAGCTTGAGGCGGAGCGGGCCGTCGAGGCCTATCGAGAAAGGGTGCCGTTCACGATTATCCGGCCGCCGGTTGTATTCGGCCCGCGAGACAAGGACGTTCTTAACGTTTTCAAAACGGCGCGGTACGGACTGGCTCCATATTTGGCCGGAGCCGACAGACTTGTCAGCGTCGTATATGTTGAAGACCTTGTGGAGGGCATTCTTACGGCTGCCCTGTCGGAATCCGCCGTGGGTCGAACGTACTTCATGGCCGACGCCGCTCCCATCATGTGGCGGAGATTCTGCACAACGGTCGCTGATGCCCTTGGAAAGAAGCCCTTGGCCATCCCCGTTCCCGTATTACTGATGAGCGCGTTGGGCCGCGCCGGGGACCTTATCGGGAGGATCAGCGGGCGCCCCGTCCTGTTGAGGTCGGAAAAGGTATTGGAGATGAAACAGGCGGCATGGGTGTGTTCGGTGGAAAGAGCACGAATCGAATTGGGGTGGGTAGCTTCAACGCCGCTGAACGAAGCCGTGAGAAAGACGGCCGAGTGGTACGTCCGGGAGGGCCGCCTGAAAGCCTAAGTGCTTCACGGCATATATAGGGTGACACATCAAGATATGACAGGTCTCCGGTCGGCTTGTAGTGACGCTCCTTGAATTTTGCGGCAAAGCCGGCGCGGCGGAACCAAGGTAACAAGGGGCGGGGTTTATCCCCGCCCGCCGTCGGCATCCAGGGAACTGGCGGGGATAAACCCCGTCCCTCCGGAGGTTTGATTCGATTTGTTCAACCGGGCAGGGTTACCGCAAGGCTCAACGCGTGGCACTATATGAGTTGGGGGGATG
>JAZDOF010000584.1:0-3017 GCA_043799015.1 Pseudomonadota bacterium
CACAGAAATGCCGTTTACGCTGGTGTTTCCCCATTTGTCGACAACCGGTTGCCAGTATCGCTGGACGTCATACCATGTGTGTTCACAATCCATCTGGCCGGTTATCTGTGTTTCCGGAACCACCCCGTTTCAGACCATTCAGGTGAGAGGCGGTCGAAGTCAACCGGCAGGTCTTGTCCGCCCAGTTCTCTCCAATTACTTATTCTCTCGGTGAATATTCCCCTCAATTGCTCTACCGTCAGCTCCTGAACAGGGTTTTCCGGCTTGACTATTACGGCGATCCCATCACGGCCTATCTGTTTTTCCTGCAGCTCCATCCCCTTCTGCTTGGCCGCCTTGTGCTCATCCGCGGTCGGCTGTCTCGACATCATAACCATATCGGCATTCCCTTCGAGGAGATCGCCGAACCCTCTTTGCGAATTGCTCCCGGTTACTATGATCGTCACCCCAGGGTTATCCTTCTTGAAAGTCACGGCTAACCCATCGACTTTGTTGGCCGCCGACATGGAACCGTTTACCCTGATCCCCTCGGCGGCCTGAGACATGGAAGTCACCACTGCCGAGGCCACAAACATCAATACCAAAGCCGTCACAACCACTGATCTTTTCATCACGACTCTCCCCTTTTCTCGTTGTATCTCCAATCTATTGCCTTTGCGGAGGTGAGCCCCACTCAGCAGGCCATTCTCGCTTTTGCGCCGATGTGCATGAGGATCGTTTTCCTACCTTCCCGTTTCTAATAGGGTTTATGCACGGGCTATGCCAAAAGCGAGTGCGCCCTATTGCTCAGATAATTATAGGTTTGATAACGGGAGGTTAAGCGTTGCGTTGTGAGCGAAGCGATGTCTGTTCAAAGCGGGGGAATAGGAGGAACCGGGGCCTCTCAGACCCGTACGGCGGGTTGTCTTGAGTAATATAGTAGGAAATATCGACTTGTACGGATTTAGGGTCTCAAAGACCCGTCAGCCTCTACGGCGGGTCTCATAGTCCCGCGCCCCTGTGCCCCCGGAGGTGAAGACATACTGCGAGTGTCATGACTCTCTCCGGCCTGTTCGACGAAGGGGACAGGGTTGAAACTGTAAATGGGAACGCCCAGGTGCTTCGAGATACGTGCCGCCGTGAACTCCGGGATCTCACTGTGGCGTGGAATCGAGGCACGCCTATTGGTCGCCGGGTCTTCCCATATTGAATGTTCCGCTCCTTCCCTTACAAATCGGCAGCCGTGGTCGAGCAAATGGCGGAGAAAGTCACGCCGCTTCATGAGTGTCCGTCCTGGGTACCACGCTGACGTGGGACGTCGTGGTGAACAACAAATGGATCGGCTCTTCCAAATCCGCGTCGGCATCCGTACAAAACGGGTCAGGCTGTGGGAGAGGCTCACCGCGGAGCATTACCGTTTCCGCCATATCCACCAAGGCGCCGGCCAACAGGCGACGCGCTTCCTGTATCGTCTCTCCATAGGTGATGACGCCGGGAAAATCCACGAGTTCGGCATGCACGCCTCGCTCGAGGAATTTATACATCGCCTTGTAGGTTAACACATTACACGCTCCTCAAGCTCGTTTATGCGACTCGTTAAGTGCATTCTTCCCGCTGTAACGGCCATTCACTTACGGGGGACAAACTCCCATCTCAACGCGGCTTGGGCTTTCCCGTCTGCGGACTATCTTACAGCCGCCTTCGGCAGGCCGGCAAGCCCTACAAGATTGAATACTCACGCTCTAACACGACCTGAAATTGCTGAGCGTGTTTAACGGCAACAACGCAGGGGTACCAGGTGCCCGAGAACCTGTGGCGGTCGCCACAGCGATGAGGTACTATGCGCTTTGAAAAAGGCGGGTATCCTTTGGGGCCGGCTGGAACTCCGACCGGAGAAGACGGACCAAGGAGGGGTGAACTCTCAAACTCGATCAAGCTGCATCTCGAAGAGGAAGAAGCAATGACCGCTCACGAACGTACGATTGCAAAAATCCTGGAATTACCGGAACCTTTGCTGGAAGAGGTCAACGACTTTATCGATTTTGTCATGGTTAAACACGATCGGACGCGTTGGGAATTGTGGACCCATTTCAGCGAGGCCCTTGACCTGGCGGAGTCGGACTTCGCGGACTATTTGCCGAACTTGGAAACATACGAGGCCGGCTTAGCCCGTGGGGACATCCTATGGTGACGGTTGTCCGTGGCGACGTGATTATGTGTGATCTGAACCCAACGGCAGGAACGGAGCAGTCCGGTGTACGTCCTGCGCTTGTCGTCCAGATCGAGCGAGCGAACGCCGTGAGTCCGCATACGATCACGGTTCCTTTCACAACGAGCATTCGCAGGGCGGTTCTGCCGTCCCATCAGCGATTCCCGCAGGCATCGGAGGGCTGACACGGGATTCAACGGCTCTTTGCGAGCAGATTCGGGTGATCGACAAGCGGCGTGTCATCCGGGTGCTCGGCCACCTAGGCGACATCTACATGGATCAAGTGGACCTCGCGCTACGGACCATCCTCGGGTTGTGAAGTGCCCCTACTCCCCAAGACGGACCATGTTTCGGACGTGATCGCGGTAAGGACCGGCGGGACGCCGGCCCTACCAAGAGAATATCCCGGGGCGGCATCCCACGGTGGACACGCCTGGGCCGATCATGTGATATGCTGAACGTTAGTCTTGGGAAGGAGAAGCACATGGAAGAAAACACGCTAAGCCAAGTCCAACGTTTGGTAGAACAACTCTCCCCCCATGAGTCGGCCCGTTTGTTGGCCTCGCTTGCACTTCGCACGGCCCATGCGCCGGCCGCGGAGTCGGTTCCTGCCTCCACTACCTCGGCAGAGTCGGCCGACGCGTGGGCGGAGTTCTTCCGTCTCGGTGATGCCCTGGCCGAGGGCGACACTCCGACGTCGGAAACCCTGACGGCCGCAATCCTGGACATGCGGCGGTAATGCGATGTACACGGTCGATGCAAGTGTGCGGGTGAACGCATTTGACCAACGCGAACCGGGCCATGTCCTCAGTCGCAAATTCCTTGAGGT
>JAZDOF010000187.1:0-7030 GCA_043799015.1 Pseudomonadota bacterium
TCGCATGTGCCTCGTTTGTACTCCATAAACAGCGGCATCCCGATGCATAGAATGATACCTATGATTGCAAGCACCACGGTCATTTCGGCAAGTGAAAAACCCCTGTCGTTTCGCATAGCCCTTTCACCTTCCCTACCGCGCCCCCCCGGAGCGGCACGTATGAGCCCCTATTCCGGTGTTCGGCTAAAATACCGAATGGTCGCCGGTACCTGTTTTCACAAAAGACCAACGGGACATTCCGAAAATCCCTTACCGGTCCGGGGCCTTGGTTGAACGGCTGTCGTTGCATGTACGCGAGCGGTCCATCCCATCCGTTTGCAGGCAATAACCGTACCGTACAACTGTCCGTTGAAATCACTTGCATCTTCGGCTTCGGAAGACGGCACCCGCCCGGCCTTTGTCCAAAAAGAACGCGTACTCCGGTCCCCGCTTGGTTTGAAAATCAAGCCACACCTAGTCTTCGGGAGAACTCGGCTACCGTAAACTTAATTGACGGCGGTGACGCAATTTGTCAAGCAAACGACCGAGCGATATTCCGGGTCCGACAAAGCGGCCGGGTTGAACGATTACCGAATGACCTTCATGGTATTGAGCCGTAAGACCTCTGAAGACGGACGAGACTTTTGTTGCCCATCGCACGGGGGTGCCGGCGCGCCTGAGTGATGCGGTCGAAGGCGATGACGTGCGAAAAAAATACTCGCGACCTCCCATTTACCATGAAAAGTGCGAATATTTTGAGCGCGCGGGAAGGGTGAGGGAGGTATTGTTAAAGTCAACATATTAAAATTACGTCTTAATTGTAATGTGGCACGCGTATTGCTCTATAAACAGGCGACACAACGAATCCTAAACCATACCCTCTGCAATCCTTTTGAATCAGGATTGCTTTTTTTTTCGAAAAGCCCCCATCCAAGCCCACTCTCCCTTAATGAACGACCAGGAACCGTGACGATGGTCGAGCCCGGGCTATGGCCTCACCCTCTAGCTTTGCGCCCGTTGAAGTAGGGGAGATTCGGCTGTTTCCGATATCTCGCCGTCTTCGGACGGAAATTTCGCCATTTGCTTAAGACGTTCATGCAGCGCTTCACGTTTCAGGACTGGGTTCGTTGACCGTCTTTCATGTCGAGTTGGGGTTTGTGGACCATTTCCATGAGTCCGCCCCATGGAGGTCGCAACCGTGCGCGGTTTTCCGTGGACAGGAGCAGTAAATGTCGCGATAACTTTTGTTGCGTTCTGAGTATCGTTTGACTAGGATGCTCCCGGACGCAGCAATAGGCTTATGATAAGGCCGCCCCCGGAGTCGCGAGGCAACGGCGACCGTCCGGCGCGACCCTTGGCCGCTGGGGAATTCATCTGTTCCCGAGCTGGAGAACCCGGCCGTAAGGAGACCGAGTATGGAAGTGACTGAGGCAGTGGTAAACGATACAAACGAGGAGATTATCGAAGTGACCCTCACCGGCGATGAGGATGAGTGGCGGGAAATTGCAGCCGTTCTCAAGGAATCCGATTCGGATTTAGCCACGGAGATGGGTATTCGCATACTCAGCGCGATCAAGAGCGTGGGTAGCTGATCGTTATGCGCCGTCAGGCACTATCGAAGCCGATGGTCACAAGCGGCGCGGCGCAATGGGAGAACTCAATGCCTGCGCGTCGAGGCCCGGCCTTTGCCGGGAACCGCCCCGGGGTCCCGCTTGGCCCACGGTGTATGATTTCTCCCCCGAATTAGGTAAGGGCCGTTGGGCATGCAGAGCCGGGCATGCCGGCGGCGTGGCGGCTTCCGGGAACTTTTTCACGCGTTTCGTACCCCTGCCCGCCCGGAACGGCGGGCACGGCGGCCTGTAATTAAGCTCTCCATATAGAAATGACCGGTAAGGAAGTTGCGCTCTTGGACCTCAATCAATTGAGGAACAACACCTATTCCGCCGCCGGCAACGGGGCCGTTTCCCGAGAGAGACAGCCCGATACCGATCCAGTAGGGCAGGCTCGACCATGTGGCCCTTTGATGCGCATCCTTCACCACCATCTTTCGTTGATGTAAGAACCGGGCATCGTTTCCCATCCCCCCCCCCTCCCAATCCCACGTGTGGGAAGAGGGGATCCGAAGTCTGCCCTCCAACCTTAAGGATGGAGAGAGGGGTGAAACGCGGCCAACGGCCCGGACCCTATTGATGCGGTGGGCTTTTCGTGAGCGGTGGGTCGGCGCGAAAACAGCGCTCCATAAGTTCTCCGGCTCGGTAGGAGCTCCGCACGAGAGGGCCGGCGGCTACGGCGCAAAACCCCGCCGAATGGGCCATCGCCTCGATCGTCTGAAACTCGTCGGGCGGAACAAATCTTTGAACAGGATAGTGATTAGGGGTGGGGCGCAAGTACTGGCCGACCGTGAGAACACGGCAGCCTACCCCGGCTAGGTCTCCCATCAGCCGTCTCAACTCCTCCTCCGTTTCGCCGACCCCCACCATGATTCCCGATTTAGTGATGATTTCCGGAGCCTTCTTCCTCACGTGGTCCAGGACACGGAGCGAACGCGCGTAATCCGCTCCCGGCCTCAGAGCGGAATAGAGGCGTTCCACCGTTTCCATATTGTGGTTTATCACGTTTGGAAGGGCCTCGATGACTATGTCCAATGCGTCGAGCGAACCTTGAAGATCCGGGATAAGGACCTCCACCGAGGCTTCGGGGGATTCTCGGCGAATTGCGCGAACGGTTGCGGCGAAAGCGGATGCCCCTCCATCCGGAAGGTCGTCCCGTGTCACGGAGGTTATTACCACGTGTCTCAGCCCAAGCGCGCGCGCCGCCCGGGCGACCACTTCGGGCTCATGGGGGTTTAGTTCCGTAGGGATGCCGTGTTCCACCGCGCAAAAGGAGCAATTGCGCGTACAACGGTCGCCGAGGATGAGAAACGTAGCCGTACCTTGCCCATAGCACTCCCCAAGATTGGGGCACCGCGCTTCGCGGCAAACGGTGGACGTTCCTCCGGCGTAGGTGACGCTCTCGACCCTGCCCAACGCCCGCGCGGAGGGAAGCGACGACCGTATCCACGGAGGGATTTTGCGGTTGTTCATTGCGAAAAGTTCCTCCCGTGAAGGATTGCGCAGTAGCGAGAGGGTGCGAAAAGGAGCGTCGTGCGATAGGGCGGGTAACGCCGCTATTCACGGCCCTGGGCGGGGGGATGGCGACGCGCTGACGGCGTACAAAATAAAGACCGTCTCCGGTAAGGTATCAAGGGGGGGAGTCATGATACAAGTTGAAGACGGCCTTTTCGAACATAATAACCATATTGCCCGGTATAAGTCAACCCCTATTGAGGACAAAAAAATTGGTCTCCGCCGGCGGGCCTTCGGCTCCCCATTCTTTAATAACGACCAGCGGCGCGCACGGGAAAACGCGCGCCGGCCGCCTTCTGAACGCCTTTGGGATGATCCGCTCGGGGAATTCGGTTTCGGGCCGGCCTTCGGTATTACTTGACAAGTGATGGTGAAGACTGGACACTCACGGTCCATAAGGCGCGCCGCGCCGCGAGAACCGGCCTTCATCCCCGAATAATGTAAGGGTACCGGACCGTTTCTCTATCTTGATTCGACCGACCTATTCGTTATCCTCATGCAAAGCGATCAGGACTCAAAGCTGCGGATTCTGCCCCTGGGGGGGCTGGGAGAGATCGGCATGAATATGATGGCCGTAGAGTACCAAAACGACGCCGTCATTATCGATGCCGGGATAATGTTTCCGGATGAGTCGATGCCCGGAGTGGACCTCGTCATTCAGGACATCGACGCCCTGTTGGAACTTAAATGGAATATCCTAGGCATACTAATCACCCATGGTCACGAAGACCACATCGGGGCCCTGCCCTATGTGCTCGCCAGAATATCGGCACCGGTCTTCGCAACCAGGCTTACGATGGGACTGGCGGAATCCAAGTTGGAGGAATTCGCTCTTCTGGACAAGACCACAAGGCACGTTGTCGCGTCCGATGACGTGATTAAACTGGGACCGTTCGAGGTATATCTATTTCCAATGTGTCATTCCGTCGCCGATGGCGTGGCGTTGGGGATCAAAACTCCGGTGGGGAGCATTGTTCACTCCGGAGACTTCAAGATCGATCCCGATCCTATCGACGGACGCATTTCCGACTTGGAAGGGCTGGCATCTTTTGCGGCCGAGAACGAAGTGCTGCTGCTTCTCTCCGACAGCACCAACGCTGAGAATCCAGGTCACGCAGGGCCGGAGCTTTCCATACGACCAACGTTGGAGGCGATCTTCCGAGAGGCCGAAGGACGCGTCTTTTTTGCGACGTTCGCCTCGAACATTCATCGGATCCAGCAGGTGCTCGACCTGGCCAGGCAGTTCGACCGCAAGGTAGTGCTTGTCGGTCGCTCGATGGAGGGGAATGCCAAGGTTGCGGCCAATCTCGGCTACCTTAACGTTCCCTCCGGCGTCTACCTCGATATCAAGCATATGAACGATTTCCCGGACCATCGCATCACCGTGCTGTCTACCGGTTCACAGGGCGAACCGATGTCCGCCCTTGCGCTGATGGCCCAGGATAGGCACAAATATCTCAGCGCGAAGCCCGGGGACGTGCTGGTCCTGTCCTCCAGGTTCATCCCCGGTAATGAAAAGGCCATCACGTCGATAATCAACGAGTTCATCAAGCGCGGAGCTTTGGTAAGGTACGAGAAAAACGGGAACGTCCACGTTTCGGGACACGCCTATCAAGAAGAGCTTCGCAGCATGATACGAGCAGTACAGCCGTATTACTTCATGCCGGTCCACGGCGAATACCGTCATCTCGTTCAGCACGGATGCATAGCCGTAGACGAGGGAATTCCCCCGGAACGGGTACTGGTTGCCCATGACGGCGACATCATAGAGTGTTCGAAGGACGACTGCGCTATTTCGGGTCGAATCGACCTGAGAAGGGTTTATGTAGACGGAAAAGGAGTGGGCGACGTCGGGCCGGAGGTGCTCCGCGATCGAAGGGCCATGGCTGAAGTCGGCTTGGTAATGGCGGTGATCGGGGTGAATCGTGAGACCGGGGAGCTCGTCTCCGGACCGTCGTTGACATCCCTGGGCGTGACCTATCAAGACCTGGAAACCGAGCTCATGCAGGGAGCAACGGAGGCGGTGGGAGAAAGGCTGACCGAGTTGGCGCCCGGAACCCCAGCCGAATGGGAAGCCGCCAGGGACGAGATACGGTTGGCGATACGAAGACACATTAATCGGAAGTTAGGCCGAAAACCGGTGGTGCAGACCGCAATCCTCTTCGTTTAGGTCCGGAGGTTGCCGAGGCCGAGTGTGGACGGAGAACACAGGTTTTTTCCATATGGGCAACGCGTTTTTACTTGAAACCTTTCGAGACTTGGGTTATCGCTTAGCTTCATGATTTAGAACAGGCGGCGGCGTTGAACCGAGTGCGGCGACGGAGCGGCAAGTCGGTTCGAGAGCTGAATTAAGAGTACGCACAGGCTGGTTTTCGCGGGTTTTTTCTTGACAACGGCGGAATTCCCATGCTACGGTGCTCATAAACGCGGTTCACAACCTCTGTATTTGGAGTATGCTTCTTATTAAGGAGGGTATTTAGGATGAAGAAGTCGTTGATTATGTTGACAGTAGTGCTCGCGTCCCTAGCTTTGGCTGCAGCGGCATTTGCGGGCGGCAAGGCGGCGGTTAAGGCTGCGCCGGCCTGCGGTCCGGTTCCTTGTGATGTAAAATACGTTGCGAAGACCGAGCCCTTGAAGATGAAGACCCCGACGGCCATTCCTAAGGCCGGCAAGATCAAGGGCCCCGGTTGCGCCACGATTCCCGCCCCTGCCATGACGGTACCCGTTCCCGGCACCTCGTATGCAATTGGTGAGAAGCCTGAGTGGGTAAAGGAAACCAAGACTACCGACGTGTACAGAGACTGGTGCAAAGGTGCGGCCAAGGGCAAAGAGCAGCTCTGTGGGCCCTGCGCCCCCACGATCGCTTGGTCCTGCTCCTGGCAGACCTCCGAAATCGTCGGAAAAATCTCCTATCCCGTTTACAAGCAGGGCACCAAGAAGTATCAGTTCCCGGTTGATTGCAAAGTCGTTCCCAAAGGGCCGGCTTCCTGCCTCTGGTAGTAAACGCTTTATAAAGACGCTCTCTCAACCCCAAAGCATCCCCCAGGGACTGCTTTGGGGTTGTTGCGTTCTAAGGTCCGAGCAAGAACCACGTCGTGGGACATGCGAGGTTGGAGGGGATGCCGAAAGAAATGTCCGTTTGCGGACACGGATATCGTCTTAGCTTCTGACGGTAAATCCCCCCTACCCCTTTTTACAAAAGGGGGGTAATCATGCGTCCCCATGCGGCATTTGGGCCCCCCCCCTTGCCGGGCTCCCGGTAAAGGGGGGATGGCGGAATTTGGCTGTTTCGGACAAAACTTTCGGCAACCGGTATAATCCCAATATGCGGGAATTCCGGCGCGTATGATCGGCAAAGGCCCTCGGTCGCTTTTTTTGCCGTGTCGGCCTTGGTATGTATGGTATCATACGGCTGTCGGGCCTTCATAAACCTTGAGACTAAAGACGAACAGGGGCAGGTGTCGGTCGGTATGAGAAGCTTTTCGGTTTCCGTAGTCATCGCTCTGACCATGGCTTCCTGGGTATGGGCGGTACAGGAAGAGGGAGGAAATGTCGAGGTCTGGTTCGGCAAGGGCGAGGAGCTTCGCCTGGCCGGTCAGCTTGATCAAGCCCTCCCGTTCTACGATAAGTGCGTTGCGGCGGACCCGCACCATTATTCGGCTCTCATGGCGTCGGGGACGATCTTGTATAGGCTGGGCAGGTTCGAGAACGCGGCCGAGAGGTTTGATACGGCTGCCAGGGTACGCCCTAGCGACCCGAGGGCGTTGCTGAATCTGGGGCATGCAAGACTCAAGCTGGACGACGTCGATGGTGCCAAGGCGGCATTTATGAGCCTGCTTGCGTTTGACTCGAAGAATGTGTCGGCACTCATAGGGTTAGGCACGTCCAGGTACCTTTCCGGCAAGTGGTATACCGCTTTGGATAGT
>JAZDOF010000638.1:0-8557 GCA_043799015.1 Pseudomonadota bacterium
ATCACCCAGCGTTAGTGGTTTCACTTGCCACCTATTCAATTGGACACCGCTCCCCGCTTTGTCAAGTGCCGGGCGGCGCGTTTCGGCGCACTGGAAAGCACCAGCCCATCTCCTATTTCTTTGCGCGTATGGGCCTACGGCCACCGGGACCGACCCCTCGCTCATTCAGACGCCGATGCCGTCCGACCATTGGCTTCCCTCACGGATTTCATATCGACCGACCCGTCCTTCGAATGCACATGACCCCTTGACAACTCCAAGGTCGATTCATAAGTGGTAATCGAAAGCCGAAAAGCCCCGAAAACGGGCGCTCGGTTCGGCAATTGCCCCAAGGTCATGGCGATAGGGGCAATGATATCCAAGAGCTTATCCGACAGGCTCTAAGGAGGGATGTCACATGGCATGGTGGTTGACTAGAAGAGAGCCGCTACCGAGAGTTTGGCCTTCACGGCCGCGAGACGTCAGGAATTGGGTGATGCGAGAGGTTGAAGAGGCGCTGAGCGCCCTTCCTCAGAGGAACTTCCTGGACCCGTTCTGGAGAGAAGCGAGGCTTTTTCCCCATCTCAACGTAAGGAAGGACGGCAATTCGTTCGTGGTGACCGCTGAAGTCCCGGGTATAAACATTGACGACCTGGAAATCAGGGTTGAAGGTGACACTCTGTCACTCAAGGGCGAAAGAAAAAGACCCGCCGACCTGGAAGGGGTCAGCTACCACCGTAGGGAGCGGGCCGCCGGCACTTTCCAGCGTAGCCTCACATTACCCAACAAGGTTGACGCCGACAGCGTCAGCGCTACGTACAAGAATGGGGTGCTCAAGGTGGTCCTGCCTCTTGAAAAAAACGCTACCCCTAAACAGATATCGATAACAACCGGTTAGCATGACCCGGAAAGGAGGAAATTTTCTATGGCGGACCAAGAAATCACGGTTGCGGAGAAGCCGGAAGTAGACCCCTCCGCCGGCGAATTCACCCGAGAAGGAGTTTATTTTACACCGGCGGTAGATATTTACGAAACCGAGAAAGAACTCGTGATGCTGGTGGATATGCCGGGCGTGGAGGGCAGCACGGTGGAAGTGGACTTGAAAGACGACGTTTTGTCGCTCATAGGAAGGGTGCCGGGGGATGACGTCGGAGGAGAGGACCTGCTCACCGAGTATAGAAGCGGCAATTATTTCAGGACCTTCAGACTTACTGAAGTCGTGGATCAAGCTGGCATAAGCGCTGCAATGAAGGATGGGGTCCTGACTTTAACTTTACCGAAAGCGCAGAAGGCCGTACCGAGGAAGATCCCCATCTCCGGCGATTGAAAGGCCATTTCAGCGGAAAGTTGCTTGTTGCGAGGGGGCTGCCTGAAGTTGAAAGTTTTCTTCCCCCATCAGGGACGCGGGCCCAGTCGGATCCTTCAGAAAAAGAGGGTTTGGCCGTTACGGCCCGCGCCCCATCCATCCTTAGCCGCAATCATTTTCCCATTGCCATGAGGCTCCGATCGGGCTACAACCGATAACATTATGGACAAAGCCCGCATACTCATCGTTGATGATCAGGAAGAAATCCTCCAATCTCTTGGAGGGGTATTGTCGGACGAAGGCCACGAGGTCTTCACCGCAACGGACGGACAGGATGCTCTTCACATAGTCCAGAGCGACGCACCTGACGTGGTTTTCTTGGATATCTGGATACCGGGTATTGACGGTATGCAGACCTTGAAGGCCATCAGAAGGATCGATGCGGATTGCTCCGTGATCATGATGAGCGGCCACGGTACTATCGAAACGGCGGTAAAGGCTATTAAGCTCGGTGCCTCCGACTATCTTGAAAAACCACTCAATCTGGAGGATGTGCTACATCTTGTTGAGAAAGGGATCAATGCACGGGCGCGATCCCGCCGACTCAAGAAACTCACAGGCGTTGGGCCTGGTGCGCTAATCGGAAAATCAGACCAGGCGGTTCGTTTGAGACGCTCCATCGAGCTGGCGGCTTCCGAACACCAACCGGTGTGGTTGGTCGGTGAAAAGGGCACGGGCAAGGAATTTGCCGCTCGCGTGATTCACCACGCCGCGAGGAGAGAGCCTAGCGCTCCGGTAAAAGTTCGGTGCCAGGATGTTGACGAGACCAATTTCGACGATGTTTTTTTTGGCAAATCCAACGGCGGTTCCGGCCCAAGAATCGGCAGGATCGAACAGGCTACGGGAGGCACGTTGCTTCTCATGAGGCTGGACCGGCTGCCTAAAGCCCTAAGACCGCGGCTTAAGGAAGTAATAAGGGGCGTCGGGGCGTCGGGTGCTTCATCAGCAAAGAGGGGATTGGGGGCGCGATTGGTAGCCACATCGGACATCGACCCCGAGAAATTGGTCCGCGATGACGAATTCCCATCGGAGGTGGCGGAAGCCCTGGGGGCCCGAATCATTCGGCTGCCCACGCTACGAGAGCGGCCGGAGGACATTCCCCTGTTCGTTACCCATTTTGTCGAGGAAGCTGCGGCGGAGTTCGATCGGAACATTACCTCGGTGGACGGGGACGCGCTGACCCGCCTCTTGACATACCAATGGCCGGGAAATGTTAAGGAATTGAAAATACTGATGGAACACGTCGTCATGACCGCGCCCGGACCCGCTATCTCGGTCAACGATCTTCTCATGCCGGTGCATTCATCCCGCGAGGGCGTCACCGTAGGCGACGGCGCCGAGAGTTCCCTTGAAGCGACGCGGGAACAAGGATCCCATGGCATGGGGACTCATCAAGGCCATATTGGATCGGGGAGCGGTGCCGCTTTTTCCCGGACCCTTCACGGCGAAGAGAAGCCCCTCCACCAGAAAACCATCAAGGCCAACGCCGTTATGTACGGTCAGGGGCTCCACTCGGGAGTGAAGACAGGGCTCACCCTCTCTCCTCTCCCACCGGGAAGCGGGATACTTTTCGGACACATTACCGCTCAGGGGACGGTGCCGGCCATACTGGAAAATGTGGAATCAACCGGATTCGCCACCTGTTTGCGTGGCAACGGGGCCGTGGCAAGGACCGTGGAGCACGTCTTGGCCGCTCTTCACGTGTACGGGCTTACGAATCTGCTGGTAAAGGTTGCCGGCGAGGTCCCGATCATGGACGGATCGGCCTTGGAGTTCTGCAACTTGCTGGAAAGCGCCGAAATCATCGTTCAAGATGAACATGTCGAACCCATACGGATTAAGGAACCTTTGGAGATCACTTTCCAAGGCTCAGGGGATAAGGCGCTGCGATTGGAACCCGCGGATTGCCTGGAGGTGGAGTACTACTTGGACTACCCCCCTCCTGTGGGACGGATGCACATGTTGTACCGATGCGAGTCCCCCGAAGACTTCAAGGCACAAATCGCTCCCGCTCGCACCTTCGGTTTCGTGAAGGACATGCAGATGATGGACGAGATGGGCCTTGCCGGAGGTGGAAAGCTCTCGAACCTTATCCTCCTGGACGGTGAGAAGGTGGTCAATCCGCCGCTCAGGTTCCCCGACGAATTTGTGCGGCACAAGATCCTCGATATAATAGGTGACTTCTATCTTCTGGGAAGGCCGTTCCGAGGCAGAATCGTCGCACGGGGCACGGGGCATACCGAAAACATCGTCATGTTGAAGCGCGTTAGAGAGACCATGTGATTGGTTGCCCGGGGTTATGACGCGATGCTTGTCGTGACGCCGATGGGTCTACTCCGCGGGGACCGGCCCGACTCCCATCATAACCCCTTCGCTGCGCCCCACACACATCTCCAAACACTTCCAAGCGGTATCGCGCCCGCTCTCAAAGCATTAGCCGCTGCGGACTTGACGCGTAATCGCGGAGCCATTCATAGATGGGTCTATGTCCACGGCACGGCCGATATTCGCTCAAGGGCGACCTGCAAGGTAATTTGAAGACCCGGGGATAATGTAAAGGAATTCTGAAACGGTCTACTGAGTCGGATTCAGTGCGTTCCGGCCTCGAGGCCGTCATTCGCTCGCGGGGTGTCTTCCCGGACCGATGAACGATCGGGTTGCCGTTTCGTCCCGCCGGGCCGGCCCCACGCTATTTTGAGGCACAATGCGGCCAACAAGACCACCGCGACGGCAACGGACAGGTTTCTCGTCTCCAATTCGAAAAACTGTAGTAATTCGCCCGGCAGATCGTCCAGCGCCCACATCAAGTACAAGAGGTCAAAAGCACCCGCAAGAGCCTTTCCTGATATGGTCAACAGGCCTACCGCGTACAGGGAATACGTCGTTTGCCGCCCCACACGGCTTCTGCGGGCCCAAAGATGACCTCGGAATCCCTGAACCACAAGATACGGCAGGGCCCATAGGATGTAAAAGTCAATAACCCCGTATGACCCCGTGTTCAATCCGTGGATGGCTTCCGCCACGGCCCTTACGACCGAATCGAGCTTTCCCGCGTGGAAAAGGATAGCCCCCAAGATCGACGGAGGCACCGTCAGACACGAGAGTAAAACGGCTGTTTCCCTTAACAAGATCTTCACCATGAAGGGTACTATAGCACACTCGGAGCCGCGTCGGCAGTCCTGCTACGAAAAACATCCATGCCTCGCCATTCGGTAACGAACGGCGGAAACAGGTTCCGTACCCAGGTATTCCGAATCGCCGCACCGACGGCCGCGACCGACGGGATTCTCGATATTTCATAGGGAGCCGCTTTCAAGGGAGACTTCGATAGTGCGGCCCGCAGAGGCACTCGCCCGTATGCCGTCACTGGTTCCTCGGATTTTTTTATTTGGGGTTTGACGGTTGATCGTGTAAGAATTGCTAAAACTGCGGCACGGGACATCTGGGTCGAAAAGGACGGCCTTCGGGGAGATTCTTACGGGGCGTTGGGCGGCGGCGGCGTGTCAGCCGGGCCGTGTTGACCCTCGCAACCTGATTATATCCCCATCCTGCCGTGTCCCGGCGATCGTGACGGCCAAACGTCGGCCGCAGCTACATGGGCGATCATTACCACCTAATCCCGCGTAGAAGCAAGGAGTAGTCTATGGAAAAGCTTTGGCTGAAGTCGTATGCGCCAAATGTACCTCAAACGTTGGATTTTGAAAAAATAGTGCTGTCCGATGCTTTGAAACGATCGGCCGAGAGGTTTCCGGATAACCCCGCTCTCCTCTTTCAAGGCACCACGGTTACTTTCCGACGCTTGGACGAGTTGGTTTCGCGTTTTGCAGCGGGGTTGGAATCACTGGGTGTGAAGCCCGGCGACAAGGTTGCCGTTCTAATGCCGAATCTGGTCCAGACCGTGGTTGCATACTACGGCGCCATGAGGGCCGGCGCCGTATTGGTGATGAACAACCCGTTGTACACCGATCGCGAGCTCCAGCATCAATTCAACGATTCGGGGTCCACGTACTTGGTGTGCCTCGACCTTTTGGCCCCTCGAATGATCAAGTTGAGGGAATCAACGGGGATCCACACCATAATCTCATGCCATATCCGTGATTATCTCCCGTTCTTGAAAAAGCATCTATTTCGTTTCGTACGCAAGGGCATGCACCTCGACACTCCACAAGCACCCAAAGTCCATGAGTTCATGGACCTCGTGAACAACAACGCCCCGATAGCGTCCTCTCGCAGCGGAAAATGGGATGATACGGCGGTCCTCCTATATACCGGCGGCACTACGGGCGTGTCCAAGGGAGTGGAGCTTACTCACGCTAATCTTTCGAGCAACTGTCAGCAATGTACGTCGTGGTTCCCGGGGTTCGCCGAGGGCCGAGAGATCGCCGTCGGATGCCTGCCGTTCTTCCATTCATTCGGAATGACCACGGCCATGAACATGTCCATGTTCCAGGCCTGGTCCGTGGTGCTCATACCCAAACCCGAACCCAAAACGATCCTCGAGGCCATCTCCACTTACAAGGCAACCTATATACCGGCGGTCCCCACCCTTTACAACGGTATGATAAATTTCCCCGAGCTCAAGAATTACAGCATCGAATCGCTGCTTGGTTGCTTCTCCGGTGGAGCGCCCATGCCTCTGGAGACCATTCGACGTTTCGAACAGCTTACGGGCGCGCAGATTTGCGAAGGATACGGACTCACCGAAACGACTCCCGTGACTCACATCAACCCGTACGGTGGCGCCACCAAAGTGGGAACCATCGGCCTGCCGCTTCCCAACACCGAGGCCAAGCTGGTGAACGTGGACGATTACAACGTGGAGATCACAACCCCTGGGGAATCCGGTGAACTCTGCATCAAGGGCCCCCAAGTCATGAAAGGGTACATCAACCGTCCCGAAGAGACCGCAACGGCCCTAAGGGACGGATGGCTTCTCACCGGAGACATCGCCGTGATCGACGAGGAAGGGTACTTCACCATAGTAGATCGCAAAAAGGACATGATCATCACCGGCGGGTTCAACGTGTACCCCAGGGATGTGGAAGAGGTCCTCTTCACCCATCCGAAAGTATCGGAAGCCTGTGTGATCGGAATCCCGGATTCACACTCCGGCGAGCGAATCAAGGCCTTTGTCACCCTGAAGGCCGGTGAGACGGCAACGGAGGAGGAAGTCATCGCATTCTGTCGAGAGCGTCTCACCAAATACAAGGTACCAAAATTCGTGGACTTTGTATCCGATCTTCCCAAGAGCGCGGTCGGAAAGATCCTACGGAAAGAACTCAAGGCAAGGGAAGCCGAGAAGAAGTAGATGTCCCCTTGCCCCGGCTCGGCCTCTGCCATGGGTTGAAGAAAGCGTCTATCGGGGCGGGGTTTATCCCCGCCCGTCATGCGGCGGCTATGAAGCGGGGGGTTTTTCCGCCGAAAAATCATCCCGCATCTTCTCCCCGGGTTGGAGAAGGAAGAATCGGATGACCGTAGTCCCCAATTGCATCACGTCTCCGTGGCCGAGACGGCCGCGACGGACGGACCGACCGTTGACCGCTACTATTGATAGGGGGCCCGGGCATTCAACTTCAAAAGAAAATCCCACCCTCCGAATGACTACCTTTATCGGACCGAAACTCTCCTCCGACGGCAGCCGCACGTCGGAATCCTCGTCCGTACCTATGATGCGGGGCCCACGGGTAAGAAGGTAACCCTTCCCGGCCGAAGGACCCGACATTATTCGGAACCCCGCCCCGGTCTCCGTCCGGTAGGCCACGGTGCCGAATAAGGACGCCATCAGGCCGGGTAAGGAGAAGCCTATCGCCCTTGAAACCCAAGCCGACCCCTGAAAGTGTTCCGCAGTCAGGACATATAAGGGATCGAAGAGGGCTCCGGCAACAGCCCCGCCCAGAAACCCTCCGACCGTTGTGACAAGCATGATCCGCGGATGTCGAATCGACAAGGCTATCCCCAGCCCGATCACGGTACCAAGGATGCTCCACGAGAGGCTTCGCGCCTCAAGGACCCGTGCCGAACCCGCACTAAGCGCCACGGCCCCGGAGTATTCCCCGCAACCCACGCACGCCGCGTATATTTCCCCCACCGGCAGCATGGCTATAAGACCGATACCGAAGACTGTGAGCCAGTGGGATGGTGCGGAACACAACGGTCGATTGTTGAATGATGAGTCGAAGCCCCAAGCTGCTCGTGAAAACCCGGCGACGACCGCCGCAACCCACGGAACGAATACAAGACCCGTCATCCCCCCGGATTCGCCGACAGCCGTGTCCGTGAAAATCTGTTCCATGACTCCCCAGCTCACCAGCGCCCCGATGAAGGCGGCGGGCGGAACCCTTTTCACCGGCGAATCAGGTATGAACCGATGGTTCGATCGGATTGCAGACATTGGCGCTCACAAATCGACCCTTGGGGGCGTTCGCGCCGAACCTCGTCGCGGTCCCCACCAAGCCGGACTTCGGCCGACAGGCTCCTATTATAACATGGTTCGGCTTTGGACACATTTCCCGTCGAAGCGGTCGAAGGCATAATTAGGCGTTACCGGGCGTTACCTCTCCATCGAGCCGATCGCACCAAGTGATTGTCCTTGACAGGCCATTGATGTCCATGAATAATCACGGCGTACACGCAGGATACTACTTGACCGGCTCGGCTCGTACCGGTCACGGGCGAAACTTGACGCCGGAATCCGGCGTTTCTTATGCGGCTACGGGCATCCACGTTTTGTTGGAAGGCCGCGGGCCGAACGGCGAGTTTCGACAACGCTCTTGTTGGTGTGCCGGTGACGGTTTCCGGTCGAATCTCAGCTTCACCGGAAAGGGGCAATTCCGGCAAAGGATTGCGGACCGGGTAATGGAAAATCAAAGTGACGGGCTGACAGATGGCGTCAATATACGACATATATGAACGAAAGGACTATAGAAACCGGATTCGCTTGAACCAAGCGACGGTATTCTCCGTCGAGGTCAGGGAGACAAATCTGCAAATCCAAGCTCGGGGCGACTTTAGTGCCAAAGCTAAGGATTCCGTGTTTCGGTATCGATATCAAGTGGAAGAGTATCTGCGGCAGCATCCGGCATTCCGGGAGGCTGCCGCTCCTATTCAGATATATGCCTCCGCACCGGAAATAGTAAGATACGCCGATCTGTCCAGTAGGTCGTCGGGGGTGGCTCCCATGTCGTGCGTCAGCGGAGCCATGGCCGATTTCGT
>JAZDOF010000659.1:0-4484 GCA_043799015.1 Pseudomonadota bacterium
CACAAACCCCGGTGTGATGTTACCGCCGCCGGCGCTTCCGGCGAGTGTGGTGAACTTCATACCGCAGGGGGTCTCGCCCTTGTAATCGCGGTCCACGCTCATGACGCCGTTGCACTCGGGCAGTACGGCCGCGATGCACTCGAAACAGCCGCATGAGGTCATTGGGTCGACCATGATGGAGTACGCGTTGTACTTTTCAACCTTACCGCGGGAAGCCTGGCGCACGAAATTGTTGACGCCTTCCCACTGGCCGAGAACCTCGTCGATAACGGTTCCCTTTTCGATGGGCTGATTGGGTCCGGTGGGGTTGATCTCGTTGGATGCCTTGCAGTCCAGCCAGTTGTACGCACCACAAAGACCGGTACGCTCGGGGGTGACCACGCAGACATGCGAAGGTGCGAAGCTCTGGCAAAGCGTGCAGGAGTAGAAGGTGGGCTCATCTTCGTCCGTCATGCCTTCCACGCGTGCGTCTCTTACGGCATAGACCGCTTTCGCCGTCGTGACAAGCTCTTTGACCTTATCTTCTTGCGTGAAAAGCTTCACCTGGACCTTGTCCAGAACCGAGCCGAAATCCTGGTGGAATTTGGCGTGAAGGATCGAGCCGATGTGGGTCAGACTGAAGCCCTTGTCCACGGCGCCCTTTCCGATACGCACCCAGGCTATGTCGCGCTGACCTATATGCATTAGTCCCTGGGCGTAGTTGATGAGATGGTGGATCTGGCGTTCTAGGATCGGTTCGAAGTCCGACTGCATCTTACGGCCCGCCACTTCCACCAAGATACCAAGAGGAAGCCTGGTACCGGGCTGGATGTCCTTCAGGTCGGGGCCGATCAATTCGATCTTCCCGTCCTCGACCTCGTTCATGTCCTTCATGGTACAGAGTTCGATGCCGAGGGTCTTGCCGCCGCCTGCTTCCATGTAGATGTCCGCCCCGCGGATGCGCTCGCCCTCGAAGGCAGGACCGTAAGCGACCGGGACCGGAACTTCCGTCACGGTTACTTTCAGACCGCGGACTTCGATTGCCCTGGCAACCATGTCCTTGTGCGCGATGTTGGACACGACGTGCTCGTAAGTACAAACGCCGGTGGGTAGGATCTCGGGGATAGGCGTGTCGGCGATGGTCGGGAAGCCGTAGTTGATAACGCCCGCGGCCGCTGCGTACCACTCGTCGGATACGTCGCCCATGGCGAGAACAAAGGCGAAAACGCGGTCCTTATTGTAAATGAGGACTTTGCGGAAATCACCAGGTTGGATGCCGCCGAAGCTAAGAGCCGCACGGGTCGCGAATCCCACTGCGAAAACCGCGGCCGAGATGTCCGGACCGAAGGGAACGAGACGTGTGGGCCAACCGATCTGCACCCCGGCCTGCTGAAGTTGCTGGCTGAACGTGGTGCCCTTATAGTTCGCGGCCATGAACACGTACAGGTTCTTCTTCTGAAGCTCCAGAGCCATTTCAGCGGCGACTTCCTTGGAGGGGGCGGAGCCGACGATTGCCGCAAATCCGGGAGCCGTGCCGTCCACGAACTCCACGCCGCGCTTCCTGAGAATGATGTCGTCCGCGGCGCCCAACCAAAGCTTGTCCTCGGTGGGGTCTTCGGCCGGCAGGTAGAAGTCGGGGTCTTCGAGGTAACGGATGGCTTCGATGATTTCAAAATTGAACAGAGTGGCCATACCCACATCCAGGACCGGGCCTAAGTAGGGCAGGTGGACTTTGGGCCGTACGGGCGGCGGAATAAGCTTCTCGGAACGATCCAGGACCAGGCCGACATCGCCGAGGTTCTTAACCGGGAACCCGAGTATTCCGTAAATGATGGGCAGGTAGTAACCGGTGTTTGGAAATGCTACTTCTTTCTTCTTTCCGAACTTCTTGACGGCTTGCTCATACTTGGTCCTGGCCTTGTCATACACCTTGTGAGCGCCGTTAATGACGTTTGCAGCTACTATTTTCGACACTTTACATCTCCTCTGATGGGGAATCGCAATAGGGCGACATACTTGGCAAGGGCTTATCCGTCCTCGCCGAGGGCGAAGACGGAAGTTCCAAGCCCGTCATTACTCGCTGAGATCACGTCTCATGGCCATATCCATGAGCACGCGCTCTCGTGCCTTGTCGATGCCCAGCGCCTTGCGCTTGGCGTCGATTTGAGCGAGGCACCTCTTGGCCATCTCGTACGGGTCTTTTTCAACGAAGTCCCACTTACCGCCGTATGTTTTTTCAATGTCCTTGAACAGGTAGTTGGTGCAGACATCTTCGTTGATCGTCGGGAAGCCGACGCCGAACAAGACGTAGACGCCGGAGGCTACAAAGTACTGCCCTATGGACACCGCCTTCTCGCTCATCCACTCAGGTGCGACACCGACTGCCGGGACGTCGCTGATGTCGTCACCGAGCCCGCCGTCGCGGACGACTGCGGTGGCAGCGATCAAGATGCGGCTATTGTCCACGCATGATCCCATATGGAGACAGGGCGGAATGCCTACGGTCTCGCAAACTTCGGCTAGACCGGGTCCGCCGTACTTCTGGGCCGCTTCCGGGGTGAGGAGTCCCGCTTTGCCGAGGGCTATGGCCGAGCAGCCGGTGGTGAGGACCAATACGTCGTTCTTGATCAATTCCTTGGCAAGTTCCACATGGAGATAGTCGTGCTTAACGCGAGCGTTGCCGCATCCAACGATGCCGGCCAGACCGCGGATCTTACCGTTGATGATGTTGTCGTTGAGGGGGCGATAGCTTGCGCGGAACATACCGCCGAGCATGTAATTGATGGTTTCATGGCTGAAACCTACGACCATGTCCTGTTGCTCGGTGGGGATGGACACCTTGTTCTTGTCGCGGTTGACGAAGTTGTCACAGGCCTCGCGCACGATTTCCTTGGCGGTCTGCATTCCCTGGCGTTCGTCGTAATGATAATGCTTGTACGCACCCTGCATCTTGGCGATGGGGCTCGTGGTGACGATCTGGGTGTGGAAGCACTTGGCCAGCTCGGCAACGCCCTGCATTACGCACTGAACATCAACCACCATGGATTCCAGCGCTCCGGTGATGATGGCCATCTCCTGCTGGAGATAGTTGCCGGCAATGGGAATGCCGTGACGCATCAAAATTTCGTTGGAAGTGCAGCAGATACCGCCGAGGCTGATACCGCCCGTGGCGCCCTTGCTTTTGGCATAGGCGATCATTTCCGGGTCCTGGACCGCCTGCACGATTATCTCGGACAGTGAAGGCTCATGACCGTGGACGATGATGTTGACCGTGTCTTCCTTCATGCATCCCAGGTTCACCTTGCCGAGAATGGGCACCGGGGTCCCGTACAGCACGTCGGAAAGGTCGGTCGAGATCATGGACCCGCCCCATCCGTCCGCAAGCGAGCACTTGGTGGCGAGGCGGATGATGTGCTCCATTTCCTGGTTCACACCCATGTGGGTCATGTGCATGACTTCCACTACGGGGCGGTCGATCCCCGTGGGAACTACGCCTTCTTTACGCCAGATCTCCTGACGCTTCAGCGGGGCGCGCTTGACATAGGCGATTTCGCCGTCCTGCTGGCCGTACTGAGCAAGAGCCTTTTCCCCGACCTCAACGGCTATGTCCTTGATTTCGCGACCCTCGGTTTCCACCCCTAAATCCATGGCCACGGCAAAAAGCTTGGGAATGTCCTTGATCTGATAATCGGGAAGCTCTCCCTTGGCCGCGTGCAGGAACGTATGGGCGATGTGTCGGCCGTGATCGCTGTGGGCCGCGGCCCCTGCCGCGACCATGCGGGCAAAGTTACGGGCCGCGATGGTTTCGGGGGTCGCGCCGCAGAGGCCGCAACGCTTCTTGCGATCTTCCGGTGTCTCCGTCTTGCCCTTGGGGGGTACCACGCGACAAGGACCCATGCTGCAAATCTTGCAGCAAGAGCCGCCTTTGCCGATGGGGCACGCGCTGGTGGTGAGGCTTCTGTGGAAGGCTGTGCTGTATCCTTCTCTATCGGCTATCGCCAAGCCTTCGAGAGTGACGCTGTCGATCGTATATTTGGTCCAATCAACCGGGCCGATTTCCTTTTTCTTGGGGGGCGGTGCGGCGACTGCCGGCGCTGCAGCGACCGGAGCGGCGGCGGGCGCGGCACCGGTAGAGAGTGTCCCCAGGCCGGTGGCAAGGTTCTTCACCGCCTTGAACACGCCTATCATATCTTTTAGGCCCTGGATGTCTTCCTTGGTCAGTTTTCCCATAGGTCTCCCTCTTCTCCCATCCACCCGAGGCATGAGCTTAATATCCCCGGGCAAAATATTGCGTGGAGGCCGACACAATGCACGGCGGTCCGTGGACCGACCCCGCATTACGTCGTGCCGTCAAGCTGCGCGTAAATAGACCTGAGACGTCGGATTCGCGCCTGTATCAGGCGGGGTTCTTCCGCTTTTCGCTTCCGAACCAGTCTTTGGAATAGAAATATCTTTCCGCGGTGGTCAAATACTTGTTAACCGGGTTTGTTCCCTCACCCATGTTA
>JAZDOF010000665.1:0-3695 GCA_043799015.1 Pseudomonadota bacterium
GATGACTTCTTGTAGATCGGCGATCTTATGTTCAAGATAGGTGTTGTGATCAAGGAGCCTATGTCGATCGTCCTGGATGCCGATGTAGTTCTTCAGACACAACGTTAACCTGGTCCATGGATGGGCCTTAAATTTCGGCATGTTAATAAGAAAGTCGCATTCCGCTATGGGTTCGGGCACATAAATGAGGTCTCTAAGACGATCTTTGGCCGTGAGCGTTACAGGGACCTGCTTCGTCTCATCGAAATACGACGCCCGGACCCCGTGCCGGCGGATTACCTGATCGTATCCCGCCATCTTGAAGCAGAATCTGGTAGGGACCGTAATCCCCGATCTTTCCCCGACCGACAATTCGGTAATCGCTTGGCCTCCGTCTCTCACGGCGCCAAGCACGCCGTCGATGACTTCACTCCGGGTGAACGCGTGGGGAAAGATTTCCGGATGAGCAATCACGCAGTTGGGCTTCAGGAGAGTCTTCCCCCGAGGTGTTACCCCCAACTCATCCATCCCTTTTCGAACGATAGCGGAAATCAGTGAGGGATCATATTCGTCACAACGCATTATCAGGACTTTGTGTTTCATATGTGTGCCGTCGCCTGTGAGGTATTCCGCCCTGTTTTACGGTTCTCTAGGTGCATCTGGAAACGCGGCGGCGTGTCGCATCTCCGGCAGGGGCTCAGAATCGGATGGTGATGGATGAAACGAATGTTCCACTGGTGAGGTGCCGGGCCGGCAATGGCCGCCGACACAATTCCCGGCCGGTCAGGGGGTTGGGAAGCCTGATGCGCGGTACGATGCGGCCTGTAAATGACTGATTCCTTCGGCAACGGCCGGGCTAACCGTCTTAGGGTTAATGGTAAAGCAGGCACGCACATGTCGGCAATCACTCACTCGAACCTGAACCCACGTTCCAGCACCCATAGGCACGCTTCCACTACTTTGGGATCATACAGCGTACCTCTGTTTCTGGAGATTTCCTCCATCGCCTTGTTCTTTCCCACTGGATGTCTGTAAGGCCTAAACGAGGACATGGCCTCAACAACGTCCGCAACCGCCACTATACGAGCTTCCGGGAGGATGTCGTCGCCGATCAGCCCTTGAGGATATCCGGAGCCGTCTATTCTCTCGTGATGCTGAAGTACGGTTTTCGCCAACGGCCATGGGAAATCAATCTCTTTAAGGATGTCGAACCCGATTTGAGCGTGGGTCTTGATTATACCATATTCGTGCTCGTTGAGCTTTCCGGGCTTAGCCAGAAGTTCGGCCGGTACGACCACTTTGCCGATGTCGTGTACCGCGGCGGCTATGGCAATGCCGTTCACCTGTTCTTCCGGGAGTTTCATGCGTTCGCCGATGATGCAGGCGAGTTGGGCGACTCTCCTCTGATACCCGTGGGTAAATGGGTCACGCTTCTCCGCCATGGCCGACAACGCCACTATGGCACCGTTGAGCGCCCCTTCCAGCCTGCGCAGCATGTCCTTCAGGCCCGCTTCGGCCCGCCTCCTCTGTACGATTTCCCGCGTGAGGTTCTCATTGGACGTCACAAGTTCCGCGGTTCGTTCCCGTACCCTCCTATCAAGCTCCGCATGTGCCGCCTTGAGTTCCTTTTCGTGTTTATCCATGAGGATCAACTGCTTCTTCTCAACGGTGAGGTCCTCAATCAGCACGAAAACAAACCGCCTCCCAGCCATTCTTAAGGACCTGAAATTCATCCGGCCCCATATCTTGTAACCGTGGGCCTGAATTATCCCCTGGCTTACTTGCGGTTTACGAGTCAGAAAGACGTCCCGAATGATGCCTCTAGTCTTTGTAACGTCGCTTGTTCGCGGAAAGAGGGCGAAAATGGAAACCCCCTTGAGCGATTCGAAGTCCTTAGCGATTTTCTCACACGCTTGATTGGCAAAAGTAATCGACGCGGATTCATCGAGCAGAATTACGGGTATGGGGAGCGAGTGAAACAGTTTGCCGATGGAGGTGGAACTTACCCCGTCAACGGAGAAGCTGCCGGACTCCTCGACCAAATGGGCATCAATGTCGGCAAAGTCTATCGTCTCGGTCGGTTCGTTCCCTAAGCGCAGCAAGCTGACCGGTCGGCTGTCTTCATCCGATTGGTCAAACGTTGGAAGCCTATTGTTCATTCTGCCGAACCTGAAAGGAGAGATACTCCGCGTGGAGGAACCGGCCGCCCCGTGCTTGGGCCGTACCGACCGCGCATCCGAGGATTAGTACTCGTTGGCGCAAATTCGGGATTTCGCCTTCGCTCACTGCCGTTGATCATTCAGTAGAGCCGAGGTATCCGTCGGCCGAAAACGACCGGAGCGGAGGCCGATTCGGAACAGAAAACGAAGAATGCATCACCGTATTTGCGAAATTGTGCACTTGTTCCCTTGGTCACCGGTGCGCGGTCGTCTCCTCTTCCATCGCAAAATCGGGTCGGTCGGACCCACCAGGAAACGAGGGCCGGATCATCAAACAACAGCTTTTCATACTATAGACGCACCCCCGACGGGGAGTCAAGCTCGGTTCCGGAGGTTGTTTACAAGTGAGGGGCCAATAGTGGCTACGGTCGGTTTTGACCCTTTGTTCAGCGCGTGCGGCCCATCCGTTCAAGCCGCAAGACCACGCCACCAAGGCGCTGGTTGAACGCTTTCGCAAATCGGTGGATCCGCCGGAAACCATTCACTCTTGTGGGGCAGGCTTTCCAGCCTGCCGAAATCGCACTAAGAAAATTCGCAGGCTAGAAAGCCTGCGCCACGTAAAGATCGGATTTTCCCGCCGTAAGTGAATGGTTACGTCCGCCGGTTCGAAACGGTTGCACACAAACAGCTCCCGCACTATACTCCTTCTCCCAAAAAGGTCATTTGGAAATCGGTATTCGGGTACATCACGGACCGTGATCGGCTCGGGTCGCGAATCAGCCGAAGACAGGCCCATAGCCGTCACTCCCCGATACCTAACAGCAATATTTCGTTACCGTCGTATCCCCAAGGAAATATGCCGTGAATCTGCCGATCAACCACTTCCTACTTCGCCTTCCTGCGGCCACGCTCAAATCATTCGCCAAAGAGCTGCAATTGCCCCGCTCCATCGCCCGAAAAACGGAAGTTGCAGATGAGTTGGCCTCTCGCTTGGAGTCGGATCTTCCCGCCGTAATTGACAAGATGTCTAATCCGGAACGGATGATCATTGCCGATGTGGCCCATCACGGGCGCCCGTACGATCCGGCGCTGTACAAGGCTAGGTTCCCCGGATGGTCCATTGAGGACCCTCCCAAGGGTTCCGGGAACGCGGCATCGCTGGTATCCCTCTTCTGCTACGTGGATAGGGGACGCTATGAGATGCCGGAGGCACTGGCCGATAAGGTAAGGAAGTTATTACGTAAACCATCATTCAAGATCAAGATGACAACAGCGGACAAGGTCCCTGAAGAAATCAAAGACGAGCATTCGGGAACACGACCGGTACGGATCCACATCGGCAACGCGGCCGGACTCCTTGAACCGACGAGGGTTCTTTCCGCCGTCAAGGCAGGCAAGGTCGGGATCAACCCCTCGAACGGTCGACCCTCCTACACCGCACAGACTTTCCTGGAGAAGGAATTAATCGGAGGCGATTTTCAGTTGGGTTTTCCCCTGAAGAGCAATCCGCTTGTAGATGTCGCGGAATCCTCAATCGCCGTGAAGGCCGCGGTCTGG
>JAZDOF010000669.1:0-2134 GCA_043799015.1 Pseudomonadota bacterium
GCAGACCGCACTCCGGTTCCTCAGAACCGTTATGGTGTACCTGAGCATTGCCGCCAAACACCTGACGTTGGACGACTACCGAAAGGCTATTACGGCCGCATTTCCCGAGAAAGGAGAAACCGTCATGGAAGGCTTTGTGGACCAAATAAGAGCGGAAGGACGGAACGAAGGACGGCTCGAAGAAATGGAGCTTGGTCGTCGGAGGGCGGCATCCTTAACGATTCGTCTGCTATCGCGTAAGTTCCGGGGTCTTGACGAAGTCACGGAAGGACGAATCCGTCAATTGTCCTTGGACAAGTTGGAATCGTTGGACGAGGATTTATTTGATTTTACGGATTATTCAGATCTTCTCGATTGGCTGGATCGGACGTAAGGCATGCCGGCCGAACAGGGGGCGACTCAAAGGCCGATCCTGCCGGACTTCCGATATGGGCTTCCACGCTGCGGCTAAGGGCTTCAGCGGTCCTTCACGGTTACGAACCGGCCCAAAACTCCGGACACCGGCATCAAACTTTGGTTATGCCGGCGGCCGTCAGGGGAGGTCGCGCGATGATCATTGAAAGATCCAAGACTGGAAGAACGAATATCCGGTACAGGCCGCGACCGACATTACCCCCCCCCACCCGAAGAAACCTTACGCCCAAACGAAGAAACATTTCGCCTGACCTTCTCCCCGGCGGAGCGCCGTTTTCCGACACCCCTGGAAACAAGCTCTTCATTTCCACACTTTATTATTGTAGAGCCGGGCGGAGCGGCCGGCACGGTTATTGCTCTCTATTCCGGACGGGCGCGGAATGCCACGGGCAGGGGTGTAAGTGTTATGGGCCGTATAAGTGATAAAGAACGGTAGTGTTGAACATGGACCTTTGGTACAATCATGATGTAAGCGTATGGCGCGACGGTGATTCGAACAGCGAGGTGTTCCATGCAATTACTTGAGAGAATACTCGAAGAAGCCGCCAAGCTCCCCGAATCACTTCAAGCGGAAGTCTTGGACTTTGTGCAGTACTTGGCTTTCAAATCAGCCGGCGAAGCAAATCAGGAAGATGAGCTTTCTTTCGGGCGTTTATCACTCACGCTTGCAATGCGCGGCATGGAAGATGAAGAGATGCCTGCGTGCTCCACCGATGATTTGCGGGTGGTGTTCTAATGAAATAGGCGGGACAGGTAGTTCTGTTTAAGAAGCCCGCAGGCAGACCTCTTCGGCACAAAACTGCGCCCTGCACTGTTGCTCGCGGAGCTTCCCGGTCATTTCGACGATTGGCTTCCGTGCATGATTTCCTCTCAACTCAAGCACTGCGTTGAAGGATCCGACGAGATCATACGGGAGCATGCCGACGACTTCGAGCGATCCGGGCTGAGGGTGGCGAGTCTTATCCGGGTCGGTCGATTGGCGGTAGTGGATGGGAGTATCTTGGTGGGGTCAATAGGAGAGATTGCTCCCGAAGGGACAGTGAAAATTGACGCAAGCGATACGAAATCGTTAAACTTGTTTTGGAACGGATCAACGAGAATTGGTTCCCTTCTCAGCGGTCTATGTTAGAATAGTCGCTAGGCACGGCGGCTCGGAGATGACGGGAGGCAAGCCCATGGACATTAGTTTCAACGTAATTGTCGAACGCGACGAAGAGGGGTTCTACGTAGCCGGCGTTCCGGAACTTCGGGGCTGCCACACCCAGGCTCGGTCCCTGGACACCTTGATGGAACGAGTCCGAGAGGCTATCGACCTATGTCTTGAAGAGCGAGGGCGTCCGATCTCGTCCAGCGAGTTTGTCGGGGTCCAGCGCATAACAGTGCAGTTATGAGAAAACTCCCACGCATCGACGGGAAGGACGGTGATCGGTGCCTTAGCCAAGGTTGGGTTCGGGGTCACGAGGATCAAGGGTAGCCACCATTTCTTGAGACACGCTGACGGACGAGTGACCGTTGTGCCTGTGCATTCCGGTTAAACTGTGGGGCCGGGTTTGATTAACAAGATACTTAACGACTGTGACATGACGCGAGAAGAATTCGAGGAACTTCTCTGAAAGCCTCCCTTGTTGAAGGCAATGGGGCTTATTTTCACTTACGGTGGGCGTTACAAAGACCACTGTGGAACTTTTCAAGGCCGGCCGATTGACCGCTTCATGGTGCG
>JAZDOF010000693.1:0-11615 GCA_043799015.1 Pseudomonadota bacterium
CGAATTTTCTTAGTGCGATCTCGGCAGGCTGGAAAGCCTGCCCCACAAGAGTGAATGGTTACTACCGGCCGTGCCTAGGATGCAAACCCATTATGAATGGCTCTGCTAGAATATGATTTCCCGATGGAAGGTGTGATATGCCGCGTCGATGATTCGCGTCAGCAAGCTTCGGGGAGCGTGCCGCACCACGAGCCTTCCCGTAATACCCAACGGGATGCCGTCGGTATTGACGAATCCCATTTTGCAGAGATAGACGGGCTCAAGGGGGTTGTCCTTGCCCGCCCCCTCCGCTGCTTCGGTCGCTATCTCTCCGCCGAACCTACTTGAGAAGGGCGAGCCTTCGAGGTCTTCAGTCTTGAACGGGCTGATTTCCTTTACCGTCAGTGCGTATGACCGTCCCGAGCCGTGGGGGAACCAGACATCGACAGGGCTGCCCACCCGTATGGCCGCGACGTCCGCCTCCGGTATGAGGCCCAACACCTCACAATCCTTCACGTCTGCGATCTCTCCCACTACCGTGCCCTTTCCAGGCTTTGACCCCGGCTGGAGGTGCGGTACCAGCTTGGTGATCGCGCCGTCGAACGGAGCACGCCATTCCACCGCGTTCAGCTCCTCCTTCACCTGCCTCACCGCGTCCTCGGCCTGCGAACGGTCTATAACCAGAAGCTGGAGCTTCTCGAGGTTTTCTTGAGTGCTCTCGATAATGGAGATATCCTTTTCGACGACATCTTTGAGGATTTCCTTGTCTTTGAGGACGAATCCGAGGGGAATGGGATCAAGCCGAATTAGGATGTCACCCGCCTTCACGCGGTCGCCCGGCCGCACGGGTACATCGAGTACGGGTGCATCCGACGCCGCCGAGATTTGGCGTACCGTTGCCGAATCAAGGTAGCAAGGATACACGGAGCGATCCGACCAAGGTCTTGTTAAGAGAAAAATCGCCACGCCCGCGATCAGGGCGAACGCCGCAAGGCCCACCGGTCGGACATGCATTTCGGTTCTTCTCTTGGCCATGTTCAGCATTGTCGTGACCGTAGGTTTCAGGATAAACATCGCCAGAGCGAAGGAGCCCATCAAGAGGCCTATGCTCTTGTCGTAGGTATAGTATACGGATGCCGTGATCGCGAACACAATCATTACTCTGTACAGAAAGGCAAGCACGCCGTAAGTGACCTGGATGAATCGCTCCTTTACGCCGGCCCTCGGCACTGTAATGGATTCAATCCCGCATACCCCGTTCAGGAACAGGTACCGAAGGTAAGCCAAAGCCTTGGCTTGCAGGTTCGGCATACGCAGCCAATCCGTCAGGACAAAGTAGCCGTCGAACTTAAGCAGCGGGTTCCCATTGAAGAGGAGAGACGACAGCAACGATACGACGATCAGGTAAAAGGCCGTTGAGTTGATTATCCCCGGCTTACTGAAGTACCAAACATAGCAGGCCAAGACGGCCAGGGCGGCTTCGGCAAGCACCCCCGCACCGGCGATTGCCATTCTTCGGCTTCGATCCGCCAACTGCCATGCGGCGGTGGTATTGCAATACGGCCTGGGAAAGAAAACAAGCAGATATACGCCCATTTCCGGCACCCGCAAACCGAACGCTTTGGCCGTATATGCGTGAGCAAGCTCGTGTACCAGCTTGGAGATGGTAAGGGCCACCCAAAGAACAAGAAGGTTCTGAAAATTGAAGAAGTAGAAGTAATGACTGTCTATGCGGCTAAGTCCGTTGAGCAGCAGGAATACCGCGCCCGGGATCATCAACAGGAGTAGAGCGCCCGTGAAACGATTCATAAAGAAGCGGACTATGGGATACGTCTTTTCCAGAAAACGATCCGGGTTGATAAGCGGGATGAACAGGAAGAAAAGCTTGGCCCCCGCCCTTTTCCTCATCTCCCCCTCAATATGATTCTTCAGAGCCACCTGGGCCCTTGCCGTGCCGTAACCCGTACCCAGCAGAAGCCCGGACCGAGCAAACTGCTCCACCAGTTTCGATGCGTACTGTTCCGTGAAGTGCCGGCCGTGCAAACGCAATCGTTGGAGTGCGTCGGACACGGTAAGATTTCCGTCGAAAATCTTTAGGAGGTCGTATTCGTACTGGGAAATCCGGAAAAACTTGTTACCTACCGGGTCCTCAAGCACAAGGCTTTGCCCGCCCGCCTTTTCTTCGTACTCGTGGACCTTGATATCCGGCCTGAATTTGGGCCGAATCGCTTTCGCTTGTTGTTCAGCCACTATGATTTCACCGACATCGGCGGCATCTGCCGCCTAACACGAGACCCGACCGCGACGGGAGAGGCTCATATCGGATCACGGTTCCGTCGTCATGGATACTCGCGAATCCTCCGCGACGTTCAGCGTCCCGGACATGCCTACTTGGAGCTTTCCCAGGGGATTTTCGATCAACACATGCACCCTCTTGCTCTTGGATGCCGGATCGATAAGAGTGGAGACTCTTTCCACCACCCCGTCGAAATTCTTTCCTTCGTATGTGAAGACCGCCTTCTTCCCTATCTTCAAATCGGCCAAACGGCCTTCAGGCCAGTTGGCGCGAGCGAATACCTTGGAGGTATCAACCACTCCAAGTACCTTTTCCAAGTTGTCGACGGCTTCGTAGGGCTCATGATACAGGACCGCCACCGCCCCGGTGAAGGGGGCTTTGATAATGCATGCCTTAAGGTTCAGCTCGGCCTGGGCCAACTTGTGCTCGGCTTCGTATTTCCTTGCTTCGAGAACTCCAATCTGTGAGCGAGCTTTGTTGACTTCATCGTACGTGGTAGCGCGTCTGCCGTAAAGTTCCTCTTGTATAACCAACTCTTCCCGTGCCCTCTCCAAAGTACGCACCACCGCGTCATAGTTGCCTTTGAACTCCCCGACTACGGCCTCGTACCTCGCCTTCGACACTTCGGCAAGCACGTCGCCCTGCTTCACCTGCTCTCCCTCTTTGACTTTCAGGTTGTCCAACAGGCCCCTGACTTCGGTGCTTATCGTCGCGGACTGAACCGGATAGATCACCGCGTTAATCCGGTCGGACCGCATCAAGCCGCCATCCGAGGGACGCTGCGGTTCCGAGACTTCTCGTGAGCCGGATCCCTGGGCGACCAAAATGCCGGATTCGGAGGCCGGCGCCGCGCCGACCGCGATAAACATTAAGGCCGGCACAAGGCTGCAAACCCAGCGGTAACTAGTCATGAACTCCTCCACCAACTGCATAATGGGTCGGAACGACATCCTTCGACAAGGATCCTCTGTTGTTATATTACAATCAAGAGACGTTGTTCAAGGGTTTTGAAGCTACTGTCGGTCTTTTTTCCGAATACCGGACGTCTTATCTCATCGGCGGGAAAACCGTGCGGCGGCCCTCCATCCCACCAAGCCCATTGTGCGTATGCCGAGGTCAAAGCGGTTGCTGCGGCTGCGCCGCGAAGGAGCAGTAAGACGAATTTCAAACCGGAAGGACGCATGCCGACCGCTTCCTGAACGACCGCCATTGACACGGAGCTTAGTCGTCGCCACATTACGCTCAGAAGTACATGCCGGTTGCCGAGAGTTCGCTCCGCTATTCCCTTTCCTGACTTGGAAGGAGACTGAGGCCGAAGTCGGGAAAGAATATAGCTTTCGGGTAAACGTTCATCGAGGCGGGGCGACGGCGTAACCATTCAGTCTTGTGGGGCAGGCTTTCCAGCCTGCCGAGGCTTTCTCCAACAAGATCCGCAGGCTAGAAAGCCTGCGCCACGTAGAGATCGGGTTTTCCCGCTCATAACTGAATGGTTACACCGAAAAAGTCTGCCACGACCTATTCGTCACTCCCGGAGAATCAAACCACCGTAGCGGTGAACGCCGACATAGGCCGGCTCACTTGATATTGGGCCAATCGGCAAATGCTCCGAAATCAGCCCAATCCTTCTCTCTCGACCGCTTCTTTGCGAAGCCTTTCAGACTTGCCCCCTTGCCTTTGAGCCAAGCAACGACATCGGGGTGACCTTCAAAGTAAGCTTCCATAATGGCGGTCCATCCGTAATCGGTCCTGGCATTGACTTCGCCGCCTCTTTCCAGGAGGATTTCGACGGTATCCAGTTTTCCGGCCCCGGCCGCAACAATGAGCGGGGTTTTGCCTTCCCGATCTCTCACGTTAACCTGGGCGCCTCGCTCCACGAGCACGTCCACCAGGTCGTTTTTGCCGTTACGCGCGGCCCAGAACAGGGGTGTGTTACCGTACCTGTTCCTTGCGTTCGGATCCGCACCTGTTGCCAAGAGAAGCTTAACGGTCTCGGTACTGCCGTTGTTGCAGGCCCAGAAAAGCGGCGTGCCGGCATACTTGGGGTCCTTGGATTCGATGCCGGCCCCCAGGCCCAGCAGGAGGGAGACGACCTCAGTATGCCCGGACCCGGCCGCGGCTATCAGGGCTCTGTCCATTCCTCTTCCGTCACAGGCGATCATGCCCCCGTGCAGAATCAGCACCTGGGCCACGTCCGCGCGACCGCGGTTCAAGGCCCATGTTACTGCGTTGCGTCCCTTGCCGTCCACAGCATTGGGATCGGCCCCCCATCCGAGTAGAACACCCACCACGTTCTTGTGTCCACCTGCCGCTGCCGCCATCAAAGGCGTCTTACCATGATGGTTCGGGGCGTCTACCTCTACCCCCTTTGACAGCAAGAACGACGCAACGGCCACATGCCCCACTCCCGCAGCCCAAAAAAGGGCCGTGTTCCCGAAGATCGCATCGCGGGCTTCGAGATCCGCCCCATGTGCGGAAAGGTGCTCAACAATGCCGTGGTGCCCTCCGTAGGCGGCCCAGCTCAACGCCGCGGCCCTTCCGGCAGTGGACGCGTTCACGTCCGCACCGCGTTGAACAAGGAGCTTCGCCACATGTGCATGTCCCTTTGTGCATGCCCAGTAGAGGGCCGTACCCCCGGTGACGTTCTTTGCATTAATATCCGCGCCTCGTTCCAGCAGTATCTCCGCCACGCCGGCAAGCCCCTTCCTGACGGCCCAGAATAACGGCGTATTGCCCAACTTGTCACGAGCATCCACAGGAGCCCCCGCATCCGACAGTTCTCTCACCGCGGACAGCCGGCTTTGAGCTGCCGCCCAAAAGAGCACGGTACTGCCGTAAGTGTTTTCCGTTACGTTCACGTCGGCCCCGGCTTTCAACAATAACCTGATTACTTCTCCTCTTCCGCGGAAAGCACCCCAAAAGAGGGCCGTGTGGCCTTTACGGTTGCGGACATCAACGTTTGCGCCTCGTGAAATCAGCAGCTTAACCACATTTGCGTGTCCCTTCAAAGCGGCCCAAAACAATGCGGTATTGCCCCGACGTCCTCCCGCGTCCGGGTCGGCCCCGTAATCCAACAGTAAACGAACGACCCTGATGTTGCCTCCGCTTGCCGCTACGATCAAGACGGGTTTGCCGTTTCGGTCGCGCACGTCCGCGGCCGCACCATTCGCCAATAGTAGTTCCACACAAACAGCGTGGCCTCCGCCGGCCGCGGGAATGAGGGGGGTCCAGCCGGAGGCGTTGCGGGCATTGGGGTTGGCACCACTTTCCAGGAGCAACTTGACGAGCGCTGCGTCCCCCTTGGAGCAGGCGCAGTGGAGGGGCGTCGTTCCCAGCCTGTTGGCGGCGTTTACGTCGGCCCCGTGCTTCATTAGAAACGCGGCCGTATCCGTGTGTCCGCGATAACCGGCCCACATCAATGCGGTATTTGCGTCCAGGAGGTCCCTCGAATCCACGTGTGCGCCCCTGCGCACCAAGACCTCGACCACGGCCGTTTGACCCGCCTCTACGGCTAGAATCAAAGGGGTCCTTCCCATCCGGTCCAAGGCCGCCACATTGGAGCCGGCCTCGATAAGGAATTCCGCCACCTCGGCGAATCCACCGCCGGCTGCGGACATGAGCGGCGTGACTCCGTCCCGCGCCTCCGAATCGACATCAGCCCCGAGCGACACAAGTAATTCCACTATTTCAATGTGGCCCAGACCTGCGGCAAGGACCAGCGGCGTCCGCCCCTCGCCGTCCGCAGCCTCGATATCCGCACCTCTTCCGCACAGCAATTCCACCAAACTCGGACGTCCGCACAGCACCGCCAACGGCAGAGCCGAGTCCCCCTGCACGTTCCTCACGTTCATGGCGGCACCGCTGTCCGACAACGTTCGGGCAATTTCTTCGTGACCCGCGGAAACAGCCTCGATAAGCGCGGATGATCCCGCCAGGTCACACATATTTACGTCCGCCCCCGCTTCCAGAAGCAGTTTGACGACCCCCCATTCCCCCGCGGATGCCGCTGCGATCAATGGGGTAGTGTCGTCGATGTGGGCATTGACATCGGCCCCGGAGTCCACCAGTCTCTTGACGGATGGAATGTTTCCTACTCGAACGGCTCTTAGGAGTTCTTTATTCATGCTTGAGGGTATGTGGTTCAACCGTGTCTCGGCAGCCGAACGGCCGGCCGGCCGAAGAGTTTCCAGCCTTTTTGTGGGGACGCCGTTCCGGCCCGGGTACTGTACGGGTTGTACGGTAATTACGGCCTAATATACGTAAATATTAACATATCACATTTTGGCCCGCTTTTCCAGGTGGGACGCAGCCTCCGTAATCGCCGAGCGGTAGATATCGCGGAACCCACGAAGTTGAAGATAACGATTGACCGGAGGGAGCCCCGCCAAGTATTCTCCTTTTCACATTCGCTCCGTCCCGCCTCTTTACAGGGGCGGAGCCGTACGTCCGGGGGCCGGTGTCCGATACGTCCCGATCCTCTCGGGTATGGGACTTCAACGGGGAGCGCCGGTAGTCGCGGAGCGTGGAAATAGAGTTCGTTGATATGATAAGGAATCCGATATGCTGGATCCAGTCAAGCCGTTAGCTGTAGTATGCGCACTTTGGTGCCTAAGTATCATGGTTCTCGCCGGCTGTAGGGAACAGCCGAAACCGGTCGTTCAAGTTCCGGCGGTCACGGTCGCGTCGCCCCAGGAACGCGAAGTCACCACCTACTTGGAATACACGGGGACCACCCAGGCGATCCAATACGTGGACATCAGGGCGAGAGTGGCCGGCTTCCTCGATAAGATACATTTTCAGCCCGATGCCAAGGTCAAGGCCGGCGACCCGCTTTTCACCATCGACCCGAGTCAGTACCAAGCGGCCGTCAGTCAGAACGAAGCCCAATTGGAGTCGAACAAAGCCAAGTACAAGCTGGCCAAGACTCAAGAAGAGATGTGGAAGACCCTCGAATCTCAACAGGCTGCAAGCGCTTTGAGACTCGAGGAGAAGGTGGCGAACAGCAGCGTGACTAAAGCCGACATCGATTTGGCCCAGGCATCCCTGGATACGGCTAAGCTTAACCTCCAGTGGTCACGGGTGGTATCCCCGATCGACGGACGAGTCAGCCGAAACCTTGTCGATGTAGGTAACCTGGTGGGAGCGACGGAGAAGACCCTCCTGACCACCGTCGTAAACGCGGAATCCGTCTATTGCTATTTCAACATGAGTCAGAGCGACCTCATGAAACTGCGGAAGAGTTTTGCGGGTGTCGGGCTCGCCGGGGCCTTGGAGGCCTCTCCCGAGAAGGTCAAAGTGTTCCTGGGTATTACCGAAGAAGCCGGGTATCCCCATGAGGGTCATATAGACTATGTGGACAACAAGTTGAATCCTTCCACCGGTACCATACAGGTCAGAGGCATTTTTGCAAACGCCGATCGGGCGATCCTGGCCGGGATGTTCGGCAGAGTGAGAGTGCCGCTGGAAAAGCGAAAAGCTCTCGTGGTGCCCGGAACGGCCGTGCAGTTCGCTCAGGGCGGCAATTACGTATTGGTGGTTGACGGAGAGAACGTGGTGCAACGTAAGCCCGTGAAACTGCGTGACAAGATCGGGGAAACGACAGTCATTGATGAGGGGTTGGCACCCACCGACCGGGTCATTATTTCGGGGATACAACGAGCGAGGCCGGGGTCCAAGGTCAATCCTTCCCAAGCCCCGGCTCAATCCGGCACCGGTGCCGATAAAAAAACCGAGAAGAAATAGACAGGTGCCAAAAGCATGATTAGTCGGTTTTTCATAAATCGGCCCATTCTCGCCAATGTGATCTCGATAGTAATCATGATCGCGGGCGGCGTTGCCATCTTTGCCTTACCCATATCACAATTTCCGGACATTACCCCGCCCGTCGTCCAGGTAACCACCAGTTACCCGGGTGCGGATCCCAAGGTTGTCGCCGATACCGTTGCGGCCCCTATCGAGCAGCAAGTCAACGGCGTGCCCAACATGCTCTATATGCAGAGCACATGCGCCCGAGACGGTTCTTACACACTAAGGGTAACCTTCAAGTTGGGCACGGATGTGGATATGGCCACCGTGCTCGTTCAAAACCGCGTGTCATGGGCCATGGCGGACCTGCCGACGGAAGTGCAGCGGCAGGGGGTGAACACAAAGAAGGCATCCACGTCTTTCGTCTCCGTTTTGTGCGTGTATTCGCCCGACGGCTCATATGACGACTTGTACATTACCAATTATGTCAACACCACGGTGAAAGACCAACTGAATCGCCTGGACGGGGTTGGCGACCTGGTTATTCATCCCACCAAAGATTACAGCATGCGCGTCTGGCTGGACCCGAACAAGCTGCAATACAACGGTTTGACCACCAACGACGTCGTCAATGCGATCAAGAATCAAAACGTCCAGGTAGCCGCGGGGCGCCTGGGTCAGCCTCCCGCGCCGAAAGGGCAGCTTTTGGACCTTTCGGTAAATACTCTGGGCCGTCTTACCGATCCGGAGCAATTCGCGAACATTATCGTTAAGACCGGACAGTCAGGGTCGATCGTACGCGTGAAGGACGTGGGACGTGTCGAACTGGGAGCCAAGAGCTACGACACGCTCTCTTATCTCGGCGCTTCTCCCGCGTGTTCCATGGTGGTGTTCCAGTCCCCGGGTTCAAACGCTTTAGACGTGGCCGACGGGGTCCGCCGACTTATGGAGGATTTGAAGAAGGATTTTCCCAAGGGTGTCGATTACAAAGTCGTATACCAAACATCCGATTTTGTTAGGGCATCTATCTTCGAAGTCGTTCTCACCCTTATTGAAGCGCTGATCCTGGTCTTTATCGTGGTGTTCGTCTTCCTTCAGGATTGGCGGGCAACCATGGTGCCGGCCTTGACGATCCCGGTTTCCATAGTGGGAGCGTTCTCCCTCATGTATATGATGGGTTTTTCCATCAATATGATCACCCTGTTCGGGCTGGTCCTGGCAATTGGAATAGTTGTGGACGACGCGATCGTGGTGGTGGAAAACGTGGACCACAACATGAAGGCACGCGGTTTGGGGCCGAAGGAAGCGTCGATCAAGGCCATGGAGGAGATCACCGGCGCAATTATCGGAATAACGCTGGTCCTCATGGCGGTATTCGTTCCCGCGTCGTTTATGGGCGGAATCACCGGTCAGTTATACCGGCAGTTCTCGCTGACCATCGCAGCCACCACCTTGCTGAGTGCCATCAACGCCATGACGCTGAAGCCGGTTCAATGTGCTCAGTGGCTCCGCATTCGTTCGGGAGAGCCCAATATCTTCTTTCGCGGCTTTAACACGGTATTCGACCGAGTCACGGATGTATACACATCCATAGTAACTTTTCTCGTGCGCCATGTAATCGTAATGCTCTTAGTATGGGGCGTCGCGATCGGTGGGACTTACTACGCGTTCACCAAAGTCCCCACGGCCTTCCTGCCTGCCGAAGACGACGGGCTCATACTTATCAATGCACAACTTCCCGATGGTGCGTCGTTGGATCGGACGCAGGCCGTGATGAAACAAGTGATCGAAATACTCAAGACCACCGACGGCATAGGTAGCTTTTCCGTCATTCCCGGCTGGTCCATTATCGACAACAACGGTCCTACCCTCGGCGGGGGATTTGCCGCACTGACCCCTTGGGATGAAAGAATGAAGAAAGGTAGGAACAAACGGGTCATCGCGGCGGAGCTGGCACGCAAGTTTGCCCAAATCCAAGAGGGCATAGTATTTCCGTTTTCGCTCCCGCCCATCACCGGCCTCGGGCAGGGGGTCGGTTTTGAGATGTGGGTTGAGGACAGGGGCTCAGTCGGCCTTGAAGCTCTTGCGGAAGCGTCGGGAGCAATGATCAGGGAGGCCAATGCCGGCGGTGGATTGCGCAACGTCAACACCACTTTCCGAGCCGGCGTTCCCGGTATTTTCGTGGATGTGGACCGCGACAAAGTGTTCACTCTAAATGTGCCGCTTCAATCGGTATTCGATACCTTGCAGGCATACCTTGGGTCCACTTATGTCAACGATTTCAATGAATTCGGTCGCACATGGCAGGTCACCGTCCAAGGGGACGGTATGTTCCGAGCCGATCCCGACGACATCAAGAGATTGCAGGTCAGAAATATTGACGGGGACATGGTGCCGATAGGTACTCTGGCAAAGGTTGATTACAATTTGGGACCTCTCAGGATCGACCGCTACAATATGTTTCCGGCCGTCCACATAATGGGTGAACCGGCTCCAGGAGTGAGTTCCGGTCAGGCTCTTGAAACCATGGAAGACTTGGCAAAACAATATCTGCCCCCCGGCGCCGCCTACGAATGGACCGGAATGGCTTACCAAGAAAAGCAGGTCGGCGGCCAGGTGTACATGGTTTTCGGGATGGCCATCCTGATGGTGGTGCTGATTCTGGCCGCTCAGTACGAGAGCTGGGTGGACCCCATCGCTGTCGTTACCGTCGTGCCGATCGCGGTCCTCGGCGCGGTTATCGGACTGACCATACGGGGGATGGACAACAACCTTTACACTCAGGTGGGTCTGGTGCTCCTCGTCGGTCTATCGGCCAAGAATGCCATCCTTGTCGTTGAATTCGCCAGAGAAAAGCAGGCCGCCGGCTGGTCGGTATTGGAAGCTGCGGTGGAAGGGGCCAGGTTGAGGTTCAGAGCGATCCTGATGACGTCTTTTGCCTTTATCATCGGGGTCCTGCCTCTCGTGGTCGCGTCCGGGGCCGGCGCAGTAAGCAGGCAAGCGGTCGGAACTGCGGTTTGCTTTGGAATGCTCGGCGTAACCATGCTGGGAGTTTTCTTCACTCCGGTCCTGTACGTGCTTATGCAGGGCCTCAAGAAGAGAGACCAAGGAGCCGACACTCACCCGGGGTCCCAAACGGAAGTCGCCAAGGAGTATGGTGTATGAAGATACGAATAATTGGGTTGCTCGCGGGACTTTTCTGCTTGCTTGCGGTATGTATGTCGTTCGCGCAACAAAAGTCCAGTCTTCCCGAAGACGTGTGTAACGCAATAGAGCAATACGTGGCTCAAATCACCGTGGCAGGTACCGGTAAGGACAAGGCCGCGAGGTTGGAGCGGTACTCGTCCGCCCTGAAAGCTTTGACCGAGGTACTCAAACGGCACAAGAAGGACGATCTGTTGAAGTCGGCCGAAGAATTCGCCAAATGCACCGAAGATGTCGCCGGTGTTGACCCCACGAATGCAAAGTTCGGGGAATTCACGCAGAAAAAGCTGCTGGCAGGGTCCGCACTGAAGGCCTTGTGCATGCCTTGAGTTTCACCGTTATGTTGAGGGCATGAGGGGTTAATAAATCCACATAGCCGTCGCAACGAACCCCT
>JAZDOF010000703.1:0-4801 GCA_043799015.1 Pseudomonadota bacterium
TTCTCGCACACGCTTTTCGGATGCATGAATTGGAGGAGGTAATCCGGCCCTCCCGTTTTGGAACCGACTCCGGACATTCCGAAACCGCCGAAAGGCTGCCGAGCGACGCGAGCACCGGTAATCTTTCGGTTTACGTATAGATTTCCGACGCGGAATTCCTCCATTGCCCTTCGTATGTTCTTGGGGCTTCGCGAAAAGATCCCTCCGGTAAGAGAGTACGGGGTGCCGTTGGCAATGTCGAGTGCCTGGTCCATGTCTTTGGCCCGCATGACCGCCACCACGGGCCCGAATATTTCTTCTTGAGCGAGGGGCGAATCCGGGCTCACGTCCACGAATAGGGACGGGCCGATGAAGTACCCCCCGGGAATGCGTTCGCCGACGAGCTTCGCCTTTCCTTCGGCCTTCCCGATCTCCAAGTAGCCCAGAATCTTCTGCAATGCGGCCGAATCCACCACTGGTCCCATGATGTTGTGAGGGTCCTCGGGCGGACCTATGGGGACGCTCAGCATGGCTTCCTTCAGCCGCGGCCAAAAGGCTTCGAAAACATTTTCCAGTGCTATGACCCGCGAACACGCGGAGCACTTCTGCCCTTGAAAGCCCAACGCGGAATGGAGCACACCCTTCACGGCGGCATCCAGGTCTGCCGTATCATCAACAATCACAGCGTTCTTGCCGCCCATTTCCGCGATGACCTTCTTTATGCTCCTTTGACCCGGGCGAATATCCGCGGCCGTCCTCGCTATACGAAGGCCCACATCCTTTGAACCGGTGAATGCAATGAAGTCGATGCCCGTATGTGCGACAAGATATTCTCCCACTTCCTCACCCGGGCCGGGGACGAATTGCAGGACCCCTTGCGGAAGTCCCACGGTGCGGAATACCTCGGCTATACGCCGGCCCGATATGGGTGACAAGCTCGACGGCTTGAAAATGACGCAGTTGCCGGTAACAATCCCCGCGCTCACCATCCCCGTAGGAATGGCGATAGGGAAGTTCCAAGGGCCGATCACCACCCCTACCCCTCTGGGTTCGTACAGATATTGGTTCTCTTCACCCGGGTAAGCGCCCAGACTCCGGGGACGCCCCAAGCGAAGCATCTCACGTCCGTAGTACTCGAGAAAATCTATCGCCTCATCCAGGTCCGCGTCGGCCTCGCTCCATGATTTGCCCACTTCATAGACCTCCAGCGCGGCGAACTCGAACCTTCTCCGCCGCATCTCCTCTGCGGCTTTGAAAAGATACTCGGCCCTGTCCTCGGACGATGTGCGCCTCCATTCGGGCCAGACACGGCGGGCCGCTCGAACGGCTTGTTCGGCCTCCGCGCGGCCTGCGGCACATTGCCGTCCTATGATCTCGTCGGTTCGCGCCGGGTTTAGCGACAGTATCTCCGAGGTCGTTCGCACGTCCTGTCCGTCCACCAATAGCGGGTGCGATTTGCCGAGCCCTTTTCGTACCGCGGACAAGGCTTCTTTCATCCTGTTTCTGTTTTCCGGTACGCCGAAATCGGTGGGGGGTTCGTTGTCAAAAGCATCAGGCGCTTCGTCCCATTCGGATGAAGATTCCTCGACGTTGGGCGGGCTGGTGAGCTCTTCCGGCGTTGCTCCTTCGGAAAAGGATTTTCTCAAGAACGACTCATTAGAGGTGTTTTCGAGGAGACGCCGAATTAGGTACGCCATTCCGGGAAGCAGTTCTCCCACGGGAGTGTATACTCGGACCCGGAACCCCATCTTTTTCAAGGCGTTGCGTATGGGTTCGGCCATGCCGTAGATCATCTGGAATTCGAAGGCATCTTTCGGGAGCTTTAGGTGCTCCGCTACGGCAATGGCACGGCTTATGCTCCTTATGTTGTGTGTGGCGAATGCCGGTCTTATGTGCTCCGAATTCTCCAGCAAAACCCCCGACAGCCTTTCGAAGTTCACGTCGGTTTCCGCCTTACGGGGAAACACGGGAATGGGCCGGCCAAGCTGCCGATGGATGATGGTTTCGTAATCCCAATACGCCCCCTTGGTTAGGCGCACCGCCACTCGCCCGGCCTGCTTCTTGGCCCACCGTAGGATGTGGTCGAGATCCGCCTCGGAATCCTTGAGATAGGCTTGTATTGCGATCCCCGGAAAACCGAAGTCTCTTGCCTCCTCGAAGACGGCCTTGAACAGTCCTATGGTCAGATTTTTGCTTTGGTAACTCTCCATATCGAAGGTGACGGCCCCGTTGAGTTCCTTCGCCGCCTCGACCACCGGCAATATCCCGGCCTTGGCCTTTTCCATCGAACCGGTCCAATCCATAGGATCGAAATGAGGGTTAAACGAGGAAACTTTTAGAGACACGTCCCATCTTGGGATCGGTCCCTTATGATCGCGATCCAGGATGGGGATGTCCTTCCACTCGGCAGAGCGTTCACCCAGGAAACGGACCAAGTCGATATATCTCCCGCCGTACTCCGCCGCCTCACCGTCGGTGAGCACCTCTTCCCCGAGCAGGTCCACCGTCGCCGTCAGTCCCTCATCCCGGAGCTTCACTATTGGGCCGAGGGCTTCCTCGGGATTTTTGCCTGCAATGAACCTTCGAGCCAGCGCTTCCACGTTCCCCCGGACAACCTTGCCGGCGACATGGGGCAAGAAACCCACACCGGCGATCAATCCCAGGCCTTTCAGGATAGGCGTACCGTCCAGATCCTCGAAGTACTCGTTGAGCAGGTCAATGGCCTGACCGTCTTTCTTAAGGGCGGGTAATGCGTCTACGAAGCGGAACAGCCTGACCTTGACGTCCTCATCGGTCATGGCCCACTGCATCATCTTGCCCGTCCAATGTTTGAGGTCAAAGAAGGACGGCACATCTTCACCCATAAGGGTGAAGATATCCCGCCCTACCCTGCGTACGTTCTCTTCTATTCGCGCGTCGGCTTTCATGGCGTCCCCTAACATGGTGAAAGCCCGTAGGCCCGGCCAAACATACCGCTACCACTGTTCTCAGCTTAGTGCCGCCGGCTCCCGACGTCAATCATTTGCCGGAGATCGTCCGGGCGGTTAGTGGAGGAGTCGGGTGGGTTTCCGGCGACAATTAGGGGCGGATTTGTGTTACAGGTGGGCCTATCGTATCTTTAGTCCATCAAATGTATTCGGCGTTTGGTCCGACATATGGACCGGTTGAATTGTTCTATTTCCACGCTCCTCCTTTGCGTCCGTCGGCTTATGCCTCCATTTTTCCTGAGAGGGCATACTTTTGGCCGTAGTGAAGAACAGTTTTTGACCGGCGGACTATCCCCTGGTATTCTAGGTAAGGAGGGACGGCGTCTTCTCATTTATGGTTCTTTTTTAGGCCATAACGGTTGCCCATGACTCAACCGGAGGGAGGAGAGAAATGGATCGAAACGGGCCGTGCAATGACCCGGATGAACTTAGTACCAGGGTGGCCGAATCGGAAATGGACAATGGCGGAGTAATAAGGACTGAGAAGGCGTGTGATGAACAGGGACCGCGACGCGATGGCGAAGATCGTGAGCGAGAAGTGAAGGCGCCTAGGGATATTGAAGGCGGATATCGAATTCTCGTGGAGACGGTACCTTGCGGAATTGAGGAAATTGACTCCTCGGGTAACGTTACATTTGGAAATAACTGGTACTTCGAGACATTGGGGCACGAGCCCGGAGAAGTGTACGGAAAACCCGTTTGGGAGTTCCTGGGATCCGAATCGGAACGGAAAAGAGTAGGTGATCTCCTCGTTGCCATACTGTCTGAACGGCCGGAACCGTTTCCCTATTTTAGAAGATACAAAACCAAAAAGGGGCGGACGGTAGACCTGAAAGTCGACTGGAACTACAAAACGGATTCGGAGGGTAAGCCGGCCGGTATCGTTTCGGTGCTGTCCGATGCAACCAAGAACAAGCAGGCGGAAGAAGTAGTGAAGGAGAGCGAGGAACGTTTTAGAGCCCTTGCCGAAAACGCGCCGTTCGGTATGCTGGTAATATCGTCAACCGGTCGTTTTGATTACATGAACTCCAAATTTAGAACGATTTTCGGCTACGACATCTCAGACGTGCCCACAGGTAAACACTGGTTTAGGAAGGCCTTTCCGGACGGCGAATACAGGCGCCAGGTTGTTTCTACGTGGTTTGAAGATCTTAACGCAACAGGAGAGGGACAACAACGTCCGAGGGTCTTTACGGTAACTTGCAAGGATGGTACCCGAAAAGTCATTCATTTTCGTCCCGTCAAATTCGTGTCCGGTCAGCACTTGATGAGCTGTGAGGATATCACCGAACGATGGCGTGCGGAGGAACGGCTGCGCCAAAGCGAAGAGGAGTTTCGCAGAATCATTGAGAATCTCCATGACGCCTTCTATAGGACGGACTTGGAGGGAATTATAACGTTTTTATCGCCTTCCTGCGAAAGGATTTCGGGATACAAGCCAGGGGAGTTGCTGGGAAAAAATGTTGCCGAATTCTATGCCGACCCCGCGACAAGATCGGAGTTTATGAAGCTGATTCGGGAAAGAGGATTCGTAGACGATTTCGAGTCCATGTTGGTCAAGAAGGACGGGGGGATCGTGTGGGCTTCCACGTCGGCCCGTTTGTACAAAGACCAAGAAGGCAAAATAGCCGGTGTGGAAGGCATATCCAGGGACATCACCGAACGCAAACAGATGGAAACGGCCATTAGGGAAAGTGAACAAATGTTTCGATTGCTTTCGGAACAATCCCTGATGTCGGTGGCCATTCTGCAGGACGGCGTTTACCGATATTCAAACGAAGCGATGGCGGCGCTCCTGGGCTATTCGACTGATGAAATAACGGCATGGAACCCCG
>JAZDOF010000731.1:0-3022 GCA_043799015.1 Pseudomonadota bacterium
CGAAAGGCCCGGGACAGGAGCATCGACCTGGAAGACCTGAGAGGCGGGAGCTTTACCATCACCAATGTTGGAGCCATAGGCGGCAACTGGGCAACGCCCATTATTCTTCATCCCCAGGTGGCGATTCTGTGCTCCATGCGCGCCAAGCCGAAGCCGGTTGTCCGTGACGGGGAGATCGCAATCCGTACGATCATGCCCGTAACGCTTTCGTTCGATCACAGGGTGCTCGACGGCGCGACAGCGGGCCGTTTCACGAACCGAGTTGCGGATCTCTTGGGAGATCCGATGAGGATGCTGGTTGACATGACGTGATCGGGATGCGCTGAACCGTTCGGAATCGAGGAGGAGACAAATGGTCGTAGGAGATTTTGCCCGAGGTACCCAGGTGGCGGTCATCGGTGCCGGTCCCGGCGGCTACGTTGCGGCCATTCGCGCCGCTCAACTGGGCCTGGAAGTGACATTGGTCGAAAGAGAGCTCCTCGGCGGCGTATGCCTCAACTGGGGCTGTATTCCCTCCAAGGCGCTTATTCATGTGGCCGATTTGAAGGCCCAAATAGAACGTGCAGACGCTTTGGGCATCGTCACGTCGGGAGTTTCGGTGGACCTGCCCAAGCTCATGAGCTGGAAGGACGGCGTCGTCGAGAAGCTCCGCAAAGGCGTCGAAAGCCTGATGTCCAAGAACAAGATCGAAGTGGTGTACGGTACGGCCCGCTTTACGGGAGACCGGTCCTTTTCCGTAGAGAGCAGCGGCGGGGTGCAACGGTTCGAGTTCGAGAAGTGCATTCTGGCGATGGGCTCAAGTGTCGCGGATCTTCCCGGCATACCGCGGGACGGTGACGTCGTTGTCGATTCAAAGGATGCGCTGTCATTTGACGCCGTTCCGGAGAGGTTGGCCGTGGTGGGTGCCGGAGCGGTGGGACTTGAGCTGGGAACGGTCTATGCCAAGTTGGGAAGCAAGGTGACGATTCTCGAAGGCATGGACACGTTGCTGCCCATGCTTGATGAACAAATTGCGCGGGTGATGATGAAGGCCCTCAAGGGGTTCGGAATAGACCTTAAGCTGGGAGCGCGGGTTCAAGGTCTGAACCGCAAGGACCGGGGGACCGAAGTCCGGTACTCCACGGCAAACGGAGAGGAATCTCTGGAAGCGGACAAGATCCTGGCGGCCATAGGGAGATGGCCCAACACCCGCGGCATTGGTTTGGAAAAGGCCGGGGTGAAGCTGGACAAACGCGGTTTTGTGGAGGTGGATTCACGCATGGAGACGTCGGTGCCCGGCATTTTCGCAATTGGCGACATCGTTGCCGGTCCCATGCTGGCTCACAAGGCTTCATACCAGGGCAAGGTGGCGGCCGAGGTGATTGCCGGCCTGCCGGCGGCATTCGAGGGAGTCCAGGTGCCGGGAGTCATCTTCAGCGATCCGGAAATCGCCACTGTCGGATTGACCGAGAAACAGGCGGAAGACCTGGGTTACGAGGTCAAGTCGGGAGTCTTCCCCTTCAAGGCCCTGGGGAGGGCCGCAACCATGGGAGATGACGGCGCGGGATTCAGCAAGGTGGTCTCCGACGCGAAGACCGGTACGGTTCTCGGGGTGCACATCGTTGGTCCCCACGCGTCGGATCTCATCGCGGAGGGTTGCCTCGCTGTTGCTTCGGCCTCTCATAGAGACGACTTGACGCTCACCATGCATCCGCATCCCACGCTGCCCGAGAGTATAGAGGAGGCCGCGGAACAAATCGAGCATCGAGCGATCCACATATTCAGCCCCGAACGGTAGGAGACCGACACGCACTTCTGAGTTCTCGAAAACTCTCCACGTGTCGATCTCTCCCTTAGTGCTCGGTGGTGCAAATACGGTCCCACAACCTGAACCGTCTTCCCGGCGTAGGCCGGGAACCAGTCTCTTCTTCCCGGACCCCGGCCTTCGCCGGGGAGACGGCGGGCGGACGCCCGCCCTTGAAAATGACGGGCATCCCGCGTTCCGCGGGGTAATCCTGCTTCCCCCCGTTGACGGGGGGACTGAGGGGGGTATCGCCGGGACGCTACCGCGCGTACTCAAGAGTACGGCACCGTATCGGGCTCCGACGGTATCCTTACCAGGAAATGACATATTCGCAGGTGGGATCGCCCTTGGTCACGCACCGGGACTGCTTGACTTGGCCGTTCCTGACGTCGCACATCATGAGGATGCCTTCATAGATACCTTCCGCCAGAGCACAACTATAACCGGGGGAAGGTGCGTCTATTACTACCATGCCGGGCTCGGCCTTAATGATTTTTCGCTGAATGACATCCGAGCCCCGATGATTCTCCCGGTAGGACTGCACCGAGTATTGGAAGAAATCCAAGGGAGTGGTCAGGGAGGGCGGGAGGCCCGCTCTCTTATGAACGGTCGGGAACACTTTCCTTCCGATGACCTTGATGGCGGCCCAACCCCGCAGAGAACTCGTGTTATCCACGATAGCTTGGAACACCATTTGAAGCACTTTGGTATCGTACCAGCCATTAGGATCGAGCTGGTCCCACTCCTTGCCGGTCATCTGCTTGACCGACGACAATGCCGCCGTCTTGGCTTCCGGCTTTGTCTCGAGCAGGGAACATGCCAGCATTATAATATTTCCCTTGATTTCTGCCATAGGGATCCTCCTATCACTTGATGTGACCGTACATGAGCCTCAGAAGATAGTGTGCCGGCGGCAATTGCCCGACAAAAAAGACTGAATCTCCAGCCTTCGACCGACATTTGCGGCAATAGCCGACCGTGCCCCAAGAAGAGGCCGCCATGAAGGATCATGTCTTAGGCCGACTTAGTTCGGGTCCCTCACCACGTTATGACATATTCACAGGTCGAGTCGCCCTTGGTGACACAGCGTGACTGCTTGACCCTGCCGTTTCTGATGTCGCACATATTGAGGATGCCTTCAAACACGCCTTCTATGAAACTGCACGTGTAACCCGGTGAAGGCGCTTCCATGACGACCATGCCGGGTTCGGCCTTTATGATTTTCCGTGGAATCACGTC
>JAZDOF010000732.1:0-8675 GCA_043799015.1 Pseudomonadota bacterium
GGATCTTTAAACTCTTTGCTCACCAGTCGCCTGATATCCGTCATGTATTTTAATTCTTCCGCAATACCGGTGAGCTCCTCAGGCCTGAATCCTGCCTTGGTGAATCCCTTCAATGCTTGAACCAGCGGTTCCTTAATGTTCTGCATGTCGAACTCAAGGAACGGCTTTTCGTCCATAACATGGGATTTTTCAAGGTCGGTGAAAAAGAGGTAATTCAGACCATTGGTAAGTATCCCGACCCTTACGTCAGGACAGGCTGCAAAATACTTCCGCAGTTGATCCTCGTCTTTCTTCTTGAGTGGCCGGCCGGCCCATTTGCACTCCCACAGCATCAGGGGCTTGCCGTGTTGACAAACGGCATAGTCCACCTTGTCGTCAGTTGCTTGCCCGAAGTCGGCGCAAAACTCGGGAACCACCTCTAACGGATCAGATACGTTGTAGCCCAGAGCAATGATAAAGGGCATGACAAGACTATTTTTTGTGGCTTCCTCTGTTTTCAAGAACTCCAGCCACTTCGGAATCGCGGCCCCCATGTCTCTGAGCTGGTCGATGAGATCGGGCATGGTTCCCCTCTACAGAAAATCTTTTCTATAATACACCGGTACCATTTTTCGCGCCCTTTTTTCAATAAAAATAGAATCAACCGCTGAAAAATCAATACCCTTTTTTCCAGCTCCCTTCATTCCACCACACACCTACCCAAGAGCAAACAAGAGCCAACCTGATGGCCCGCAAAAATCCTGGCTCAATGAACCGCCGAGAGGTATCCGCCTGCACATGGGCACACTGTGAAGACGGTGTATTCATCCGACAAGCGGTCCTGCCGCGCGTCAAGCACGGCTATTTCCGCCCGGCTTCTCCTGCCGGCAAGAGGATGATCCGGATACGTTCGAGCCATGGGGCCTCTCCTGGAGGTGAGTTCTACGGGGGAATTATTTCATGGGAGGGGGGATGGGCAATGGGTCTCGCGCATGCACGGTTCCGTCCGGCCCCGGCTGGGGTTCAGGAAGAGCATGGCCCCGTTACTGAACAGGGGTCGGCATCAGTCGACCGGATCACGTCTTGAGATTGTAGAGCGCGGACGGATCTCTTACCGGACGGTACAGGCAGAAATGTGAACTTCAGGAGAGTCGGTGCGCTCTTCAGCTAAGTGCACCGTTTCCTAAATACGGTGACGTATTTCTAGCTACTCTCTTTGCCCCGAAGGGGTTGTCCAACGGTAGCCGTGGGTTTGAACCCACGGAGGGCGAATCCCAAAAAAAGACCTCTGGACCCTGAAAGGATCCACCATCGAGAAGCCGGGATTGACCATTGGGCGACCCTTCCAGGGTCGAAAACATAATGTCAATGGGCGTTTCTTCCACGGGCTTCGCCCGTGGCTACCATTGGTCAGCCCCTTCGGGGCTTGAAGCTTCTCCCAAATACGCGACCGTATTTATGCAAAGAAGCACTAAGATAATAACGCCCAAGAATAACTAGCCGAAAGAAAACACTTTGCGGTAGCGAGTACACGGGCGAAGGACTAACCTTGATACGAGAGGCCCGTGTACCTGCTCTTGGAAGTGTTGTCAGCTGCAGATTCCTACGCAGTAGCCGCAAAAAAGCAGATTGCCCATCATGGCCGGGTGATGTGCCGGATGCCCACCCTCCAAGTGAAGGTATTCATCGTCTATCTCACTGATATCCAACGCATCGACCACATCCCTGATAAACAACGCAAGATGGTCATCCGGCAACCACTTACGAATGTCTGGCGGCAGTAACAATGATTCTTCCGGCTCATAGGTAAAGGGGATCATAGTCCTCCATCGCAGCCGCCTGTTTTCAATCTCAGGAATACAGGCAGTTAACGGATAGACTCCCCGTACCCATTGCGGCGAACGAATCTGACGATTCCCCCTACATTGCAGGCAGAACGATGTCAGCCGAAACAGAGAGCCACCACGTCAACGTAAATCTGCCATACCTTGTGGGGGGCTTCCATACCAAGATAAGCCTCCACCTTGACTTCAATCGTTCCTGAGCAAGGAATCGGCGTGAGATTCAAGGCGTTAAATTCGATGGCCGTAAGGCAGTTCGAAGCGGCTTCAATACCCCCTTCGAGCCCAAAGTGGGCCTGCACTCCCTTAACATATATCTCCACCGCTTTGGTTGTGGGTGGAATTTGAAACGGTTGCTTGACGTGTAGGCGCTTACCTAAGACCGGTGGATCACTCAGAGCAGGACTGATCCGGACCCTTTCGGATGAGACACCTATAACCTTGAGACCTCCCGGAAACTGCTGCAGTGGCATTATTACCCTCCTATAGTTCGACTTGCCCGGGGATGAAGCCATCCGACGAGCCTTACTCTTCACCATGAGTCAGAAAATGCTCACTAAGGCGCCTTCAGGCTGGAACCCTTATACGGCGCTCGGCCCCCTTTAGGGGCGCGATTTATTCTTATCAGCTCCCACCCCTGTGGATTCGGCACCGGGGAACGACGAACTCGGGACCATTCGCCATTTGCTCGGTAGAACCTCAGTGTTCGACGGAGTTCCAGGCGCCACGCCACGACTTCTCTTTGTGCCCGAGGCTTTGGATTGAGATTTCGGAAATGACGAGCCAACGCCCGTGGAACCAGTTCCCGGAAATGACGTCCCAGGATCCTGGGTCTCCTTTTCGCTTGGTACAGAGACCGAGTCCTTGCCGGGAAATGAGGTGTTTGGTATTAGCCGTCTTTTGTCTCGTTCTACTTCTATAGATGGCGGCCCTGGAAACGATTGCGCTTGCTCCAATTTTCGTACATTGAGTCGCCCTGTCTTACGGTCCGTGGCCCCTATTATTTCCCCTCTCAGCCGTTCTACCTGGGAAACGGTCGGCGGCACGATTGGCTTTTGCTGTTGCAGAGAGTATCCTCGGCGTGGAATCTGTTGAGCGGAGGAGTCTTCTTGGGAAACGGCAACAAGGAAGCCTGCGAAGCCGAGTATAAGCAGGAAGGCCGTCAACGCCTTTATAGGCTTAGGGTTCGTTAATGCAGCCTTGAAGGTAATCATGTAACAACCTCTAATTAGTATGAGCCCTCGAAACGTAGCTCGAACGCGATGACCGGGTCAATTCTTCTGTCCGGGTTGACCCCCCAATTGTTCCCTGGTCCCGGAGTGTCCCAGTTTGGAACGGATCGGTCAACACAAGCATAATTGAACCATTTACCGGGTTGCCAGTACGAAAAACGCCCATCAATGGCCCAACCTTCGAGAAGCTTCCATATTGCTCCGGCGGACAGCTCCCAGCCCAAATCGTTGTCCGGTATTGCCGGTGAGGGGTTGTCGTAGGTCCCTCGCACGTTGTAATCAACAGTTCCAAAGGCGCCATTATCACTTGGCAGACTCGGGCGGATATAACCCCAGCCGTACCCCTGGGAGGTCCGAAAGGCTTTCATCACCGTCGCCTCGGCAACTAGATTGGCGGCTATTTGGAAATCGACCTTGGCCGCATACACCGTCGCGTCGGAGATGTGGGCCGGGGCGTTGACCCCACCACCGTAGAAATGAGACGCAAGTGCGGAATAGGGATCAAAAAAATCCGCGGCAGTTTGGGCATTGGCCTGAATGAACGGCTGCCGGTCAATTAGGACCCCATGTCTCCTATCAGGTCCGGGCATGAAAGAGTAGGCAAAGCGCAAACCCCACGGTCCCAACCAAGTCCCGGCTTCAACCATGTACCGCCATGATTCGTTGTAGTCCGATGCGAATACGCTTCTCCCGCTGGTATCGCCATAGGAATTCACGTACAGTCCGTTTATCAACCGGACCCCGTTGGCCGATCGTTGGTATCTCGTCACACGATTGAACCAATCCACTTCAGTACTGATGAAGATGCGACCGTTATTATACTTGGCATACGCCCACCCTTCGCTGATGTACGTCTCTGTTGTAGGTGTATTGTTGCGGAGGGTCGCTGTCTGTTGAAGCTCCGGCCCTAAATGATCGGTGGACCGCAACGTTCCTAGGCCGAATACCATATCCTCAGACCAATAGAGTAGATACGCCATCCAATTCGAAACAGGCGACGAGTTCAAGTCTTGAGCGTTCCACGAGGTACCGGATCGCCACGGAATGACCCCATATCCAAGCTTCAGATAACCGGGGGCCAGCTCGCCCATTGCGTAAAACGTGTCCGCGTTCTTGTATGGGCCCTCATCCTCTTTGGGTTCATCTTCCTTCACATACTCACCATAGTACCCTTTTCCAGCCTCCTCCTCATCTTCCTTCTCTTTCTTCTTCTCTTCCTTTCGGGAGTATTTTCCCCATGCCGAAGGATTGAAGAAAGACAGGGCCGCACGAGGCAGGAGTCCGGCCGCTACGATTCGGGCCAGCACATTGGGTACGGCCATTCCTCGTTCGATGCACAAATGCTCATGAGTACGAGCCTGTCCGAATTGAAGCCCGCAACCGTGAACAAGTTCCCTCTTACCCCAGTGTATATTGGCCAAGGGCGTATCAAGCTTCATGGACCACATGCTGAGTTGACCTGGGGACATTGACACGTACGAACCTTGGGTGGTCCCGAGATCGTACATGGTAATATTATACCTACCCTTCACCTTCACCCATTGGTTGCCCACGGAAGGATTGGTCGTCAGACCTATGGAAGCCACCGCCGAGTTGGTTCCCGTCGCTAACTCTCCCATATCCGGGGCGCGGTTACCGGCCCATATATTGAGGGGTGCGAAATCCTGAGACGCGCTTGCGTCCACGTCATATGGGCCGAAGAACCCCCTCGGGCCTGCCTGGCCGTAATAGCCGTAGAAAAAGGTCCCGGTGGATTGACCTATGGTAAAATCAATCTGCGCATGCACCGGTCCGGTCAAACTTACCACACCCGCCGCCACAACCGCGGCAAACACAAGTATACGGACATTCCACACCATATAATCCCTCCCCGAAGAGCACGGGCGCACCTATCCACGGCACCGACACGTACCAACGCGGACGTACGTAGTCAAAAAGCCGGTACGGCTCCGCCCAAAATGCCCAAAAACAATGGAAAGCTCATGATTACATTGCGAGTGTGTGATAGCTAATCAGATTCATGCACGACTTGTCAATCGTTTTTTTGCCTCAAATCGACGAAATTAGTAATTTATTTCAATGTCTTGCGGCGCACCGTTAAACTACGTGTGAAACCAGGGGATTTCACGGGGGTACGTACAGTTGAGAAACAGTTACGCCGGCCTCTCAAAGAGTTTGTCTTTTTCCCACGACGGGCGCTATAATCCGCCGGGTTATTCCCAAACCTTCGTCATGAGCAATGATCAGCAATGAAGAAGATCGTTGTACGACTTGTCGTGCTTCTGGTGATCGGCGCCGCGGGCGCCGTTTGGTGGTTTTACCTCAAACCCAAGGAAAAGACGGACGACCGCATCTTTGTCAGCGGAAATATCGAGGCCAAAGAGGTCGATCTGTCGTTCCGAATCGGCGGTCAGATAGCCAAGTTTCCCATTGAAGAGGGCGATAGCGTAAAGGCGGGTCAGGTTGCCGCGGAGCTGGATACGGATACGCTGCTGACTCAAAAGAGCGCGGCCATGTCGGAACAAGAGGCCGCCAGAGCCGTGTTCGACGAATTGAAGGCCGGCACGCGCAAGGAACAGATCGATGCCGCCAGGGCCGTTCTAAAGGCGGCCAAGAGCCGACACGAGAACGCGGAGGCGGAATTCGAGCGTTATCACCCGCTCTTCAAAGCCGGTGCGATTTCCGCGTCTCAATTCGACTCACGACAGACCACGCTGAGGGTCGCTGTCGAAGAGCTGAACAATGCGGCGGAAAGACTCCGGGAGCTCGAAAAAGGCCCTCGTGAAGAACAGATCCGCGCGGCCGAACATAGGATGCGCAGGGCGGAATGGGAACTGAAACGGATCGACCTGGATTTTGCCCACTCGGTCCTTACGTGCCCGGTGGACGGCGTGATCCTTGTGAAATCCAACGAGGCCGGTGAAGTGGTGCTTCCCAGCGCGCCCATCGCCACGATCGGCCGGGTGGATGAAGTGTGGTTGAAGGGCTACGTGGGCGAACAGGACCTGGGTAAGGTGAAGCTCGGACAAAAGGTGGAAGTCACCACCGACTCGTACCCCGGAAAACCTTACGTGGGGACCATCACGTTCATTTCCTCCAAGGCCGAATTCACCCCGAAGAACGTGCAAACCAAGGAAGAACGAGTGAAGCAGGTTTACCGCGTCAAGGTCACCATCCCGAATTTACATCAAGAATTGAAAATAGGGATGCCAGCGGAGGGCCATGTCGCGAAAGCGGCGCCTCGGGATTCGGGCGGTGCTGCAGCGGCTGCCCCGGCTCCGACCGCGGACAAGCGTTGAGCTTCGGATAAAGCCTCGTATGACCGGGCAAAACCTCATCATAGAAACCAAGAAGCTGTGCAGGAACTACGGTAAGGTTCATGCGCTGCGGGACCTGGACCTCGCGGTGGGCCGAGGCGAGATCTTCGGGTTGCTCGGTCCGGACGGCGCGGGCAAGACCACCGCCATGCGAATCCTCGCCGGTATACTCAAACCGTCGTCCGGGGAAGCATGGGTGGACGGCATCTCCGTCGCGGAAGCCCCTCAGAAGATCAAAGAACGCATCGCCTATATGCCTCAGAGGTTTGGACTGTACGAGGACCTGTCGGTGATGGAGAACCTGCTGTTCTACGCCGACCTGTTCAAGGTCCCTCGCAGGATGAGAAAGGAACGGATCGACCGTTTGTTCGGTTTCAGCAGGCTGGGGCCCTTTCGAGACCGGCCGGCGGGTAAGCTGTCCGGCGGGATGAAGCAGAAGCTTGCCCTCGCGTACGCGCTGATACACTCACCGGAGCTTCTTCTTCTCGATGAACCCACAAACGGCGTGGACCCCGTCTCGCGGCGCGATTTTTGGCGCATACTCCACGAGTTGCTTCGCGAGGGCATATCGATTCTCGTTTCCACCGCGTACCTCGACGAGGCCGAACGGACCCACCGCGTGGGCCTCATGAGCGACGGAACGATGATCCACTTCGGCACGCCGCAAGGCATCAAGGACCTTGTCGGGGGCGTGTTTCTAGAAATCGTCACGGAAGACATGAAGGCCGCGAGGATGGTCCTTTCGGAGCGGGACGAGGTGTTGGACATCAACCAGTTCGGAGAAGGGCTCCACGTACGGGTAGCCGCAGTCGAGGAAACGGACGCCTTGCGCCGAGTTCTGGAAAGCGCCGGCGTCAAGGTCTCGGACATCCGGAGTATCCCGCCGTCCATGGAAGACGCGTTCCTCGCATTGATCCGGAAACACCAGGGCGTGGAATCCGGGGGCAGGTCGTGAGCCGCGACGGGAACGGAACCGCGGTCCAGGCGACGGATCTCACCAAGACCTTCGGAGATTTCGTTGCCGTGGACCATGTCAACTTCGAGGTCGGTCGCGGGGAGATCTTCGGCTTCCTTGGCCCGAACGGCGCGGGCAAGACCACCACCATCAAGATCTTGTGCGGGCTCCTCACTCCCTCCTCCGGCAAGGCATGGGTGGCCGGATGGGACGTGTCCGATCAATACGAGGAGATTCGCAAGAACATAGGCTATATGTCCCAGCGGTTCTCGATCTACGAAGACCTCACGGTTGAGGAGAACCTCGATTTCTTCGGCGGCATATACGGTCTTCGGGGAATCGAAAAGGAGGAACGGAAGGATTGGGTGCTGGAGCTTACCAACCTGGAGGATCAACGGGCCACGATAACCAGTCAACTCCCGTTGGGCTGGAAGCAGCGTTTGGCGCTGGGTTGCGCCGTGCTGCACGGGCCGCCCATATTATTCCTCGATGAACCCACGTCAGGCGTGGACCCCATTTCCAGGCGGCGGTTTTGGGACCTCATCCATGACCTGGCATCCCAAGGGGTAACGGTTTTCGTGACGACCCATTACATGGACGAAGCCGCGTACTGCCACAGGCTGGCACTGATGTCCGCGGGAAGGATCATCGCCATGGGCACCCCGCGAGAATTGAAGACCCATTGGATGAAGGATGCGGTACTGGAACTGGAATGCTCGGATCTCCTCGCGGCCATGGAATTGCTCAGCGACGAGAAAACAAGCATCGAACGCGACCTCGGCGATTGGGAACGGCTTCGGTCGTTGCTTACCGAAGTAGCCGTTTTCGGCAACCTCATGCATATCGTGACTCCCGAACCGGACCTGGTGGTGCCGTTGGTGAAACGCATGCTCGGCAACGGCGGGATCACTGTGGGTCGTATGGAGAAGGTAACACCCACCCTGGAGGATGTTTTCGTGACCCTTACCACGCGGCAAAACGGGGCTTGATGAGCCCGCGGAGATATGGCGGTTGCAAAAAGGAAACGTCCGTTTGTGCGCACGGACATCTTCGGGACTTCTCAAACAAATCCCCCCTGCCCCCCTTTATAATAGGGGGGTAATCGTGCGTTCCCAGGCGGTATTTTGCCCCCCTTACCGGGACGGCCGGTAAAGGGGGGTTGGGGGGATTTGGCTGTTTCGGACAAAACTCTCGACATCGGCGACAAATCAATGCGAACCGGCATGAATAGAGGCAAATGAATATAAGGCGAGTACTTGCCGTAGCAAGAAAGGAGACCTTTCAGGTCACGCGCGACACCAGGAGCCTCTACCTGGCCTTGGGGATCCCTTTGCTCCTGCTTTTCATGTTC
>JAZDOF010000759.1:0-6227 GCA_043799015.1 Pseudomonadota bacterium
ATGCCAAGCTCATGGTGGACAGCTTCATCAAGCTGTTGTTGGCCGATCATCGCGGCTCCGAGGTGGTCTATGCGGCCTTGCCGGGAGAAGCCCTGCTCTCCGAGAGAGGCAAAGAGACCGCGAAACGGCTTGCCGAGGCCCTGATACATGGGGCCGGGCAACGTGAGGGAGGCCCTCGAATCCCGAGGTGCCGGCTCTGCGGCGGAGACACCTTCAGGTTCCTTGACAACGGTAACGTGCGCTGCATGGTGTGCAGCAGCGAGGGCGGGTACGTTCTGGAAAACGACGAAATCATAATTGAAACGGTGCGTGGGGACCACGCCGTCTTCCTGTCTCGCGAGGATGCGACGAAGCATTTCGATTTCTTGAGGAGCATGAAAGACAGGTTCGCAGCCGAGAGAAAGGCGTTGAAGGAGGCCGTCCGGGAGTACCACGACATCGGAGAATGGATTCGACCGCCGAAGCAGTAGGTTGGCGGCCGGTGGATTGTTTCGCATCTCGGCTAACCTAACCGGGGTATCCATTTGAATTCGACGACTTCCGTGGGAAGGCCCCAATATGCTGTTGGGAAGCCGAGGCCGTTTGGTCTTCTTCTTCGTGGGTCTTGGCTTAACCGTCCCGTCATGTTAACCAAGCCACGATGATTTCATGCAACGGAGTTACGGCGAATGGTTGAATTCTACGACCCGGCCCCAGGCAGTCACAGGCGCTGGGTCATGTTCGCGGTGGGCAGCATCAATTTCGTGATATCCATGTTCTATCGCGTGTCCACAGCGGTTATCAGCCCGACCCTCATCAGAGAAATGGGTCTGACCACCGCTCAGCTGAGCGATCTTTCAGCCGCGTTCTATTACGCATTCGCCCTTTTCCAAGTGCCTTTGGGGATCGCTTTGGCACGCCTGGGCCCCCGGATCACCATGGCCTTTCTGGGGGGGTGCGCCGTCGGAGGCGCGGTACTGTTCGCAACCGGCGAGACGGCGGAACGCTTGGTATTGGCAAGGGTTTTGCTTGGAATAGGCATGAGCGGCAACCTGATGGTGCTGTTGGCCCTGGTGGCCGCCTGGTTCCCCGTAAATCGGTTCGGCTTTCTCAGCGGCTCTGCGGTGGCGGTGGGAACCCTGGGAAACATCCTGGCAGCGACTCCGCTGGCCGCGTTGTGCCAATGGGTCGGATGGCGATGGAGTTTCCTCCTCTTCGCGGGGATAAACGCGGCCATTGTTGCGGCGTTCGTGGTGACAATAAGAGACCGTCCGGAAAGCGGAAGGTCATCCGGGCGAAAGAAGCCGTCACTATTTGGTGGGTTGCGTCGATTGCTCCGGATGTACGGGTACTGGGCCATCAGTATCATGAATTTTGTCCGGTATGGTTACATCAGTTCACTCCAATCCCTTTGGCTTGTGCCTTTTCTTATCCTGGGATTGGGTTATGACGAGATGGACGCGGGAAACGCACTCCTGGCCATGAGTGTGGGCTACATGGTAGGTCTGCCGCTTTGGGGCGCTTTGTCGGACAGGGTCCTACGGTCTCGAAAATGGACCGTCGTTCCGAATACGGTGTGCTATTGCCTACTTGTCCTGACGATTTGCTTTTGGACGGAACAGGTGTCCTTTCTGCTGGTTACGACAACCTGCTTCCTGCTGGGCACGGCTGCGGCCTCGGGTCAGGTTTCTTACGCACACATAAAGGAACTGGTTCCGGCCTCAATGAGCGCGCAGGCCCTCACGTCGGTGAACCTGTTCACCACTCTCGGAGGAGGGGCCATGATACATGTATTGGGGATGCTGCTGGGAAAGGACCCGTCCAATCTTATGGGGCCCGCCGGGTACAGGCCGCTGTGGGTTGTCGGCTTTGTGCTCCTTGCCGGCGTATCTCTTTTGTACTTGGCGGTCCCGGACAGCCGGTTCACCAAGGCCGAGGATGCTTAGAGCGGCCGAGCCTTCCGGCTACGGAACGAGCTGAGCGGTTTATGGCCTTTGCCGCAGCGTTGTCCTCTCGGTACGCTTCCACCCTTTGTCCCTCTCCAAGTTCGGCGCGGGAAGGGCGGAACCGACTTTTCGGAACCCGAAATGAACGGTAAGGGTTCACCTCCATCTCTCGCCGAAGCATAAGATGTGCCTCATGCCCGATCCTCCCCATACCTTTACTTTCCCCAAATCCGGAGACAGGGTTGGGGGTAGGCCGCCGGTCGGCTCGGCGAACGGATACATTGAATGCGTGCCCGGCGAAGATAATACTTCACCGCGCGGTGGGTTACAGGTTATGTTGATGTAACGTGAACGGCCTTTCACCTGGAGAAGGCCCCAACAGGCAACCAAACACGGGGTGTACGATCGAGTCGGCATCGCGGACTCACATCAGGGCGAAAGAGCGGCACCCCCTCTTTTTCTTCTTGGAGCATCCATCGTGAAAGACTTCTTCTACCCTTCGTCGGTCGTGGTCGTCGGCGTGTCCACCAGGCGGAACAATTTGGGAAAGGAGATAGCCCGCAATCTCCTCGAATTCAATTACGACGGCGAGATCCACTTAGTAGGTACGGAAGGCGGGGTTATTTTAGGAAGGCGGATTCACTACAGTCTTGATGAAGTCCCGGGCCCGGTAGACCTTGCCGTCGTCCTCACTCCGGCGAGGACCATACCCGGTGTGGTCGAACAATGCGGCCGGAAGGGGATTCCGAGGATAATAGTAGAGAGCGGCGGCTTCGGAGAATTCGGCGAAGAAGGGCGACGATTGGGGGAGCAGGTAAAAACCATAGTCAAGCACTATGGAATGCGCCTGGTGGGGCCCAACTGCATCGGCCTTATCAACGCGTCCAATGGTATGGCAACTCCGTTTGCCGCTTTGAAGAACGTATTCCATAAGGGTGGGGTGGGCATAGTTGCTCAGAGCGGCGGTGTTGCCTTGACCTTGCTCAACATGCTCCAAGTGGAGAGGATCGGTTACAGCAAGTTCGCGGCCATCGGCAACAAATTGGATGTGGATGAGAACGACCTTGTCGAGTACCTCGTTGAAGACCCGGAAACCGACATGATCTGTCTCTATCTGGAATCCGTGGTAGACGGTCGGAGGTTATCGGAAATCGCCCGGCGCTCGCGTAAGCCCATATTGGCCCACAAGGCGAACATTGCTCCGATGAGTTCCGTAATTGCCCGTTCCCACACCCAGGCCCTTGCCAACGACGATTCGGTTGTGGATGCGGCGTTCAAGCAATGCGGCATTGTGCGATTCCGAGACATGCAGACCTACATGGACTTCGTGAAGGTGCTCCAGCTTCCACGGATGAAGGGCAGGAATCTCGCCATAGTTTCCCGTTCCGGCGGTCACGCTGTTGTTGCCGCTGATGCGGCATTCACTTACGGGTTCAATCTGCCCCCCTTCAGACAGGACTTCCTCGATCAGGTTCGAAAACATCTGCGGGCCAATGTGATACAGCTTTCCAATCCGCTGGACCTGGGAGATCTTTTCGATTTCGACGTCTACATTAGTATAATAGAACATACGCTTAACGAGCCGTCTATTGACGGCGTCCTGTTTCTCCATACATATTTCGCGACGGTTGAGGCGGCCCCGTCCAGGAAGCTCTTGGTTGCCGTGGCACAACTGTCGAAGAAATACGGCAAACCTGTGGCGCTATGCGTATCCACGGAGCATTTTGAAGTTACTCACCTTCTCACGGAATTGGATGCACCCCTATTCATGAGCCCTGAACGCGCCATAAGCGCGCTTAACAGGTCGATCGATTACTACAAACACCGAGAGTCCATAGATAAGCCCGTGTCCGATGAGCCGCCCGTTCCATTGCCCGACTACGCCGGGGCGGCAGCCGTCCTCGACGCATGTACGGCAGCGGGAAGGTCACCGCTCCTGCACGAAGCCATGGCCGTGATAAAAGCCCTTGGATTACGCGTAGCTGATTTCCGCACGTTAACTTCTTTGGACATGATCGAACGTGAAGTCGAGGACTTGCCCGGACCCTATGCAGTAAAGGCGATTGCGACCGGCCTTTCCCACAAATCGGATACAGGGGGGGTAGTGTTGAACCTGACGGATCGGTCCGGTTTGTTGGAAGCCTGTAAAGAAATGTTCGAGCGGTTCGCCGATGTAGTGGATATGGGTTTTCACGGATTGCTCGTACAAGGGATGGCCCCGAGAAGGCCCCGTTACTATGAGGTTTTCATAGGCGGGAAAAGGGACCCCAATTTCGGCCCGGTCGTTCTGATCGGCTACGGTGGGGTGTTCGTGGAGGTGTTCGGCCGGGTGGCAATTCGTATGGCCCCGGTTTCAGACGACGAAGTGGACGAGATGATCGACGAGTTACCCGGATCGGAGATATTCAAAGGCGTTCGCGGCAGGTCGGCGATTGACAGGGGCGCGCTCAAAGACGCGGTGCTTCGTGTGGCCCACCTCATGGTACGCTTCCCCCAAGTCGATCAAATAGACATAAATCCCGTCATGGTTTCAAGCGCGGGCACCCTTACGGTCGATTGCCGTATCGTATTAACAACGGAGGAAAACGTGGACTCGACGGGTTCGGCTTAGTCGAGCGTTCCGGAATCGCCTTTTCGGTATCCCACGGTTGGTCGACGGCCTCGGGGACCGGTTCCCACGCCCGGGTGCGGGGTACCTGTGAGTCGGATGCCACTTGCGTTCGGGCCGGTGAGTGGTTAGGTACTTGGAGAGAATGCGCCGGCCGCTACAGGTTGATGGCGGCACCGCAGCGACGCGTGCTTGGTTTTTGATAAAACATCCGACATCAGTGACGTAAAGGGGTGACACCATGATCGGTCAGAGAATTCAGGACGCATTCAACAAGCAGATAAATGCCGAGATATATTCATCGTATTTGTATCTTTCCATGTCCGCGTATTTCGAATCCATAAGCCTGCGAGGCTTTGCGAATTGGATGAGGTGCCAGGCCCAGGAAGAGCTCGTGCATGCGATGAAATTCTACGGTTTTCTTTTTGAGCGTGGCGGCAGAGTGGCGCTCATGGACATTGAAGGACCCAGGACGAGCTGGAACTCTCCACTCGATGCTTTTGAAGATACGCTTGCCCACGAGCAGAAGGTCACGGCCTTGATAGACGAGTTGGTTAATCTGGCTATAGCAGAAAAGGACCACGCGAGTAACGCCTTCCTACAGTGGTTCGTCACCGAACAGGTGGAGGAGGAATCCTCCGCGGACGAGGTGATTCACAAGCTCCGACTCGGAGGCGAAGGTGGGAGCGCTCTGTTTATGATCGATGCCGAGCTGGCGTCGCGGGTTTTCACCATGCCTACCGGCTTGGCGGCCATATAGATCAAGGACGAGCCGCAGGTCCGGTCGCAGGACCTGTGGTCTTCTCGACCGCTGAGCAGCAAATCGCTCCGTTTCCCAATGAGTTGGTGCGGTGCGGATATGCCCGAAACCAAGGATCACGATGGTCTGACGGCCGCATTAATAGCCCGGGTAAGGCTTTGCACCCCGATTGCCGGTCGGGCGTTGTTTCAACGGCTCTCATCAAGTTATGGGACGGAATAACACCAAGGAGAAATGTAATGAGCGAGGCGTCCGAGCGAGCGTTGGGAATGCTGGCAAAAGCTTTGGAGAAGGAAGAGCAGGGTATGGCGTTCTACGGAAAAGCAGCGACCGCCACCGTCAACCCATTGGGAAAAGACATCTTCGTTACCCTCATGGCCGAAGAGGGGGTCCACATAAGACGCATCAAGAAGATATACGACACCTTGCAGGGCGGTGGTTCATGGTCGGACGAGTGGAAGGCCTATGCTCAAAACAGCGAGGACCTGAGGCGATTGTTCCGCGAAAGGATGGTCAATGTCGGCTCGAAGGTTACCGCCGAGACGAGCGATATGGAAGCTCTGGACATCGCGCTGGAAATGGAACAGGGTGCCGTTGATTTCTATGAACAGGCCCTGGGAAAAGCCGAAGACCCGATTGAAAAGGAGTTCATCAAACTGATGATTCAGGAAGAGCGGAGTCATTTCGCGTCCATTGCCGACGTCAAACAGTATCTTATGAATCCGGAGTCGTGGTTTTCGGAAAAGGAACATCACGGGTTGGATGGTGCGTGAGGGGTGTTTTCGGCGGCTCCGGGATTAGTGTTGGAGGGCTCCGGAGGTAACCATTCACTTACGAGGGGGAAATTCCAATCTCAACGTGGCGCAGGCTTTCCAGCCTGCGAATTTTCTTAGTGCGATCTCGGCAGGCCGGCAAGCCTGCCCCACAAGAGTCT
>JAZDOF010000761.1:0-2285 GCA_043799015.1 Pseudomonadota bacterium
TCACCCGGCTTTGCTTCGTAACTCCCCCCGGTATGGCACAGCGCGCATCGATCCAGCTTCGTACCGGCCTTGCCGGGATAGACCGCGATAAACCTGATGGAATCCTTCTCGCCTCCATGATGGTATGCCGCCATCCCGACCGTTGCCATCAAGGCTACGGACAACAACAACAAAAAAACAAGCACCGTTCCTTTCTTCATTGCCTTTCCCTCCTTCTGCCATGGTTGAATACTCATAAACGCTTCAAAGGTGACGGAAGCGTCCGCCCCGAGCTTGACCTCACATATGGGCCGATCCTCGGGAGTCCCCGTCCCGGCCCCGGTTCGGAAGCCCGACAAAAGCTTCCGGGCTCAAATCGCCCGCCGGCGCCTCTCGTCCATTCTCAGTGAGCGTTCACCGCAGAGACGCAGAGAACGCGGAGAAACGCAGAGCCTACCATCTTCGCACGCACAAGTTGATCGGAGGGCTTCGGCTCTCTACGTCAGTCTCCGCAAATCTCTGCGCCGTCTGCGTCTCTGCGGTGAACGGGTACCATTATCAAAACCCCAGTTGAAAACGAGTCGTGAATACGTCTTCGCGGTCGCTGTAAATGGCTGTTCCCGACAGTCCATCCCGCCCGATGAGCAAAGGCCGGTCGAATTCCGTCCTCGTGTAATCGAAAACCAAACGAACGACGGGAGAAATGTACCAGTTGATCGCGGCGCTGAAAGCATCAGCCTCCCGGACTGAAACCTCCGGATCTATCAAAGTGTGATAGACGGCGTCGTCCGCCGCGAAATGATCGTAGCGAAGCGCCAGGCCCAAGCCTCCCCAGCCTTCCTTCCACAGACTGCGCAGAGGGATGATGGGTTGAAGAATGCCGTTTTGGAAAGACGGCTTTTCTCCGGTTATCATCCGAGAAGCGCGACGTAATAATCCTCCAATTCGGTGTCGAATCGAACCGAACTGGTCTCGATGTCCCGATACAAGACGTTGAAGTACTCACCCATGAAGGCGAGAGGACCGTTTGCCCACCCCACTTCCGCACCGAACCGGCTACGGTCGCTTACCTCTTGGATGACGTTGAATTTGGCCGCCGACGAAACGTCGAAGAAAGAAGTCAATCCGGTCGTCTTGACGTGGATATCGACGTTGGTCCGGTCGATAGGCGCATAGCTGAAAGATCCACCGAACTGAAGGTCCTTCAATGGATTGCCTTCCTTATGCTTGAAAGGAGCGAATACAAGGCGGCCGGTCCATTCCGGGTCATCCACGTCGCCGCTGACCGCGTCGTCGAGGCCGTTGCCGTTGAAGACGCCCGCTGCATAATCGATCCGGTCATTCCAAAGGGACGCGTGCGCCATGAGTCCCACGTCCCTTTGAGGCGTCAGGTAGTATCCCATCGAGCGCTCGGCGAAAAAGATGTCCTTATCCTTGGTGACCTGCTCGAGACTGAAGGGCTCCTTGAACTGGCCGAGGCGAAAAGACGAAACGGAAAATGCATGCACGTCCCCGTATGCATCAAGAAGATGCCGGCTCCCGGCCCCCTGGAATTCGTATTCGAATTTGTAATCGAAACGACTGGAAACTTGACCCGACAAGAGCAGCCTCACCCGGCGCAGGTCGAACTTGTCCTTGCCTGGGTCTTTGCTGTCGTAGTCGTAGAGGCGGTAATCGGTTTGAAGGAGTCCGCCGAGGCGCAGCGATATGCCCTGTTCGGGAGCGGCCAGGCGAAATCCGTTGTCATACGCGACTTCAAGGGGAACGGTGTTACTTGCCTTGCCGTTGTCGGGCTGCTCCGCGCTCGTTTGGGAAAGGAGTTGCCCGGTCTCTGATTTTCCGAAGGGAGGTGACTCTTCGGGCGACGCGCCGTATCGAGCGGAATCCGCCGGCCTTTCACGACTGAGGGCCGACTCCCTCGCATCGAGCCTGGCTTCACGCTCCGCCAGCGCCTCATCTCTGAGTTTGAGCTCCTTCCATCGCTCCTCCAGCAGATCCCGATCCCGGGCCGCCGCCCCCCTGATCTTGCCGGCTTCCTCGGGGGTGATCAGAGCTCTTTCCGCCAGCACCCCCAACAACTGCTCCAACGCCTGGCTCTCTGTTTGAGCCGCACCTTCGGTCCCGAGGGAAAGGATAAGCGACAAAACCAGTGGGACAACGCAAGCCGGCCTCGGTCTCACGAGCAGGAATCCTCATTTTGAAAGTATCGAAGGACGAATTCGCACAGCGCGGCCAAAGGCCGCAACCAAAGCGGGCTCCCGGAAGCTTGTTTTCACCACGAAGAACACGGAGGAGACGAAGAGTCT
>JAZDOF010000769.1:0-4661 GCA_043799015.1 Pseudomonadota bacterium
GTTGCCGAGAATCTTCCCGGGGATCGTAAGCTGATGGACATGGATGCCCTCTTCCGCCATCTGAATGATTTCCTCAAAGTGAGCCGGCATCTCGGAGCGGGTCCTCCGATAGACTATGCTGACGGATTGGGATCCAAGACGCACGCACGTCCTGGCAGCGTCCACCGCAGCGTTTCCACCTCCTATTATTGCCACCTTGTCGGCAGGTTTAATCTTAAGCCCAAAGGAAACGTTCTTCAGGAATTCCAGCGCCGTAATCACTTGTGGAAAACTGTCTTCTCCATCTATCCCCAATCTGTATCCCTGCCACGCGCCGATGCCCAGAAAGAAGGCTTTGTATCCTTGGCCTCTCAACTGATCCAGCGTCAGATCTTTGCCGACCGGGGTGTTTACCACTATTTCCACCCCCATCTCTTTGATGGCGTCTATCTCTCGCCGCACCACGTGCCGAGGAAGCCGGAACTCCGGTATGCCCGCCATCATAAGACCCCCCGGTTCGGGCATGGACTCGAAAACCGTTACTCGGTAACCTTCCCAGGCCAGGAAATAGGCCGCGGTAAGGCCGGCAGGCCCGGAACCTATGACCGCGACTTTCTCATCGTAGGAGCTCTTGAGTTCGGGGATCCTGTAGCCTCGGTTCTTTTCCATGACCATCTTGGCCGCCAGCCCTTTGAGGTCTTTGATGCATAGGGCCTTGTCCAAATAGCGGCGCTGGCACCACGCTTCACAGGGGTTGGTGCAGACCAAACCGCATACCCATGGAAACGGATTGTCCTTACGTATTAGTTCTATGGCGTCGTCGTACTTGCCCTGACCGATCAGGGCGATATACGACGGCACATCGATGCCGGCAGGGCAATTCAACTGACAGGGGGCCGAAGATTCTCTTTTCAGGCCGTCATCGTCATAGACGATGTAGTCCTTTTCCGCCCCCGGTCCCGCCGGAAACATAGGGTTAATCGCCATGATCAACTCCTCGGGGCACCCGTTTCCGGGGCTTCGTCCGCTATGGCTTTCGCGAACCGCTCGCGCCTTATCCGAGTCGAGTCGGCCGGCGACGTCCATTTCAAGGCAGCCGTGGTACATCCCGTAACGCATGCCGGCTGCAATCCGGCATCGACCCTATGCTTACAGAAATCGCACTTGAAGACCCTTCCTCTTTCCTTGTCCCACTGCGGAGCACCCCAAGGGCAGGCGGTGATGCAAGCCTTGCAGCCGATGCATAGCGCCGGATCAACAAAAACGATCCCGTCCGATTGCCTCTTCTGCATGGCCTTAGTAGGACACGCGGAAACGCACCACGGATTTTCGCAATGAAAACAAGGTATGAAGACAAACTGGATGCGAGGCACTTCCCCACGCAGATACGGCCCCACGGGAATGATCTTGCTGAAGGAAGCCCCTACCGGCACGTCGTTTTCGGTCTTGCAGTGAAGTTCACAAGCCCGGCAGCCTATGCAACGATTTTGATCCTGATATATATAGTATTCACTCATAGTTAGTCGCCCTCCGCAACCCGGCTCAGCCGGCTTTCCTGACCTGAACGAAGCAATCGGTTATGGGGCAGTTTCCGCCGAAGGCGGGAGTGAGGAGGCCTTTCATCAGTGTGTTGTCCCGCATGCCCCGTCGAAAAGCCCGCGTTTGCAGGGGTATTTCTCGACCATATCCGTGCAAAGTGTACACCGCTTGAGGATGAATCAGATCGGTGAGAACCGCTTTGATGGTTTGCGTCACACCTCCTGCGGAAACCTCCACGACATCTCCCGTCTTAATGCCGAGTTTCTCGGCTTCCGCCGTATTGATCCAAAGGGTGTTTTCCGATTGGATTTCGTTGAGATATATATTGTTCAACGAAGTGCCCTGAGTGTGAACGGCCACCTTCCCCGTCAGGAATCGGTAATGGCCGGCGGGGGGCGCCTTGGGGCTCTGATATGGAGGGAACGACTCCAAGCCGTTGTTTTCAAGCATGCTCGTTACAAACTCGAGTTTCTTGGATGGAGTCTTGAAACGCAAGCCGTTTTCCCGATCCAACAGCATTTGAGTCTTGGAAAGCTCAACACAGCCCGTCTTATCGAAATCATCGAGCTTGAATCCCATGTCCTTGAGCTGCCAGTCGATAAGCTCCTCCACCGTGTTGTAAGGAAAGTACTCCCCCAGGCCCAATCGCTCCGCCAACTGCTTGAAAATCCACCATTTCGGCTTGCTCTCGTATTTCGGCTCGACCGCCTGTCGTCGCAACCACAAAGCCGGTTTAGGGCCGCTTTTTACGATGACCGGGTCCGTACGCTCCAAGTAAGTGGCCTCCGGAAGCACCACATCCGAGATCCAGCCGATGTGGCTATAGTTTACGTCGATGGATACCAGAAGATCCAACTTCTTCAAGCCCTCGGCAAAGGCCTCGGGGTCCGGAAACGACGAAAGAGGATCGAAGCGATAGTTGATGTATGCCTTCACCGGGTAAGGGTCTTCGTTAAGAATGGCGTGCGGCAGCATCTGGGCCATGCCGTAATCCGCAGAGAGGTGTTTGTACTTCCAACCGACCCCGTCGAAGCGTTTCTTGTCCACCTTGGGGGGCAGGTCAACGAGTTTTCTCATGGGTTTGAAGCCTGCATCCACCTCATTCTTGTTGAACAAGAGCCCGCCCTTGGCCTCATAGGCCCCAAGCAATCCATCGAGCATGTAGATGGAACGTCTAAGGTAGTAGTCGTTTTCGGTCCATGCGGTCATCCAGCCCTGATTGACTATCACAGCGGGTTTTGCTTCGGCCAGTTCGTGGGCCACGGCGGTGATCAGCTTTGCGGGAATCTCCGTCTCGGTCTCGGCCCATTGCGGTGTGTACGGTTCGATAAAACGAGTCAGTTCCTCCATTCCGAGGACCCAACGGTCCACGAACGCCGCGTCGAAGAGACGCTCCTTGATAATAACGTTGATCAATGCAAGGTTAAACGCGTAGTCCGTGCCGGGTTTTATGGTAAGAAATCGGTCGGCCTTCGCCGCGGTATAGTTCCAGCGGACATCCACGTGAGTGAATTTCATTCCGCGTTCGAGCGCGTCTATGAAATCTTTTGCCTCTTTGGTCCCAATGGATTCAAGTATGTTTCTGCCGTACAGGATCGCGTATTGGCAGTTCTTCCAATCATAAGAAACGGTGTTCCTTCGCTGACCGGCAATACCGTTATGAGCGTTGTGTACGCTATTGGAACATGCACCGTGATGATTGAAATAGTTAGGAGACCCCAATGCCTTAATGAATGCCTTCTCGATATCGGTAAAAGCGCCCCCGCGGTCGCCCAAGGCCACACTCTCGCCGCCGTAGGTCGCAACGATGTTCTTCAGTTTATCCGCTATGTAATCCAGGGCTTCATCCCAGCTCACGCGTTTCCACTTGCCGGACCCGCGCTCCCCGTCCCTGATCACGGGGTGTTGGAGACGTTCCGAGTCGTTCTCAAACACCTTACCCGCTGCGCCTCGCGGACAGAGGTATCGGCCGCCTAGGACGTGCGGATTGCCCCAGATGTGCCTAACTGCACCGTTTTCCACTTCCACCTCGATGGGGCAGCGGACCGTGCACATGGCACAGACGCTATACACCACCTTTGTTGATTCACTCGCCATATTCTCCTCCGTTGTCTATCGGATGCCCGTCACCTAGGTAACCCCGATGGCCCCCCTGAATCCGTACTCACCGCGGGATGGAGCCCAATTAGGCCGTCTCACCTGTTCTTCGATCCGTCCGTTCGTATGAATCGAGGACAGTCTTTATGCGGTTGAAATAGGGGAGCTTGTGCTTGATCCTTTTGAACATCAAGTGAGCAGCCGCATAAAGCACGATGAACATACCGATGAAGCCCAGCGAAGCACCCGTAAACAGAAGCGGAAATTCGAGGTCCGAAAACCGGTGGCCCATCCAGGCAAGTGCTACGAACACCGGCCACAGAAAAGCGGATGAAAGGGCAATTTGCATGAAGAAGGACCTTCCGAACGCGTCGTTGGCAAGCTCATTGGCTGCACTATAGGCCTCTTTGTCCCCTGCGGCCATCGCCTCCGCCGAGAGATCCTGGTAGCGTCCGGCTTCACTCGTGGCCGCGTCGATTCTATCTCTGACCAGCAGAAAGACGGACGCTATGGTGAGCTCTCCGACGAATAAGGATATCCACGCGAGAACGAAGGTCCCGATCATGAAATCGACCAAAGCGTATCCGGTCAAACGGTAGGACCAGATCAGGTAAGGATCAATAAGCATCCAAAACGGGTGCATTTCCATAAGTCGGTACCGACCAAGTCGTGATGGGGCCGGTCAATGCCGGCCCTTGATGAAATTTGCCGTCGTTATTCGAACTCTTCTTCTACATCCCAGGGAGAATCGAATAGCCCAGGAATCCCTTGGTGGTGTATCCGACACCGACGTAAACGGCCAGGACTACGAAGAGTCTCTTGAGCCAAATATCAGGGATGTACTTAGACGTGTAGGGTCCCAATATGGACCCAAGAAAGATCCCTATCAATTCCACTCCTATGAAAAGGAAGTCGATCGGGGTTCCCTTGATAAACATGAACGTGAAGATAGAGGTTATCATGCTGACCAACACCGCCATGGCCGATGTCCCGGCAACGATGTACATAGGCAAGCCTGCCACCGAGGTCAAGAACGGCACGTATAG
>JAZDOF010000803.1:0-2020 GCA_043799015.1 Pseudomonadota bacterium
CGCTCCATACGGGCCGAGGCCCAGGCGGGGACTTCTCCCAGCGCGGCAATGGGCCAGTCGGGATAGAGTGGGGTGCAGCAAACGAAAGGGAAATCGGGATGTTGGATTTTATTGATGATGTTGAATTCACTGAGGCTGATCTTGCCTTCTCGCTGCATAGCTTCCAGGATCCCGGTCCTGACGGTTCCCACTTCGGCCTTGCGTTCTTTTATCGAAATGACCACCTCGTCGTGGGACTCCCCCGCGGTTTCAAGGAGTGCTTTGAACTGCTTTTCGGGGCTGATGCCGGCCTCGACTATCACTCCCTTCTGGAAAAGCCACCCCCCCGGCGACTGAAGCCTGGGAACCATGACTACCTTGCCGACCATGTCTTGAACCTTGGTGATGCCGCTATCCTTGCGAGCTATGATCACACCGCCGAATCTTGTCCCTGCGCCCTCGTATTCCACCGTCGCCAAAGCCTTCGCGTTCTTGAGCACTTTAGCACGCACGTAGTACCACGGGTTGGCGAAAATGAACGCCGCTTTCTCGGCGTCGCAGAAGTCAAGGAACTGAGAAAACTTGACCGGTATTACGGTTACCTTTTCCCCCATCTCCGCGCTGAGATAGTCCGCCAGGGCACCCCATTCCTTCATGGTCGTCTCGGGCCCTCTGTGGGCCAACACCCCCAACTTGATCTCCGCATGGGCCGTACAGGCCGCCGTAATTAGGGCGAAAACCACTATCGCCCTCAATGTCTTACACATGGACCAATCCTCCATTGTACCAATAATTGTGTTAGAATAGGCCGAAATCGATTCCTGACGTCTCCCGCAGTAGGAGAGACCGGAATCATATCCCCTCATCCCCGCACCCCCCGAACTACCCCAAATGCACCCTGGGAGATCCGCGTGCCTCGTTCCACCAATGCCCGCCAATCGGCGGCACCGCCCGGACACCTCGGGGGATCCCCCCGTAAGTCTTAGGCTATCGGGCGGTAGTCCGTCTTCTTGGGGTATTCATCGGATTTCGAGACATCGTACCTTCATCATCGTTCGTCTGGTGGAATACCGCCCGTGTAGCCTCAAACACGATCTTGAGATTTGCCGAACCCCGGTTCGAGTCCCGACACCCCGTATGCAAAGGCAACACGCCTGCATTCGGGGCAAAGATGGGCAAAAGCCTCGTTCCCAGTGGCGTTAACTCTCTTTTCAATGTGCTTCGCGAACACCTTGGGCACGAAGTAGACACCACACCCTTCGCACTGCTGCAACTTCAATCTGTTTATGACCGTGCCGCACATCAGCAGGAGCCGTTCGCCGTCACGGTCCTCCATTTGCAGGGCGCCTGTGGGGCATATGTTGACGCATGAGCCGCAACCTACACATTTCGGCAGGCCATGAGTGTAATCCTTCAAGATCAGAGAACTCTCTCCTGCATGATGAAACCTAATGGCCGAAACCCCAAGGCGGTCACGACAAACATCGACACATTTACCGCAGCGCTCACAAATGTCGCAGCGCATGCACCTTTTTGCTTCTTGACGCGCTGCGATCTCGTCCAACCCCAACTCGACCTGGTCGAATGTGTGCAGCCTGCGATCGAGGTCTATGATGGGAATCTCCTGCCGCTGAATGAAGGCTTTCTCATGGTAGTCCATGATTATTGGAGCCACCATATCACGTGGTCGTACAGCCGATTGTTCAGGTTTGTCCCGTGCTCTCAGATACGCGTGCATGGCCCGTGCGGCTCGCTTTCCGGCTCCTATGGCTTGAACCACCGTAGCGGGACCCGTGACCGCATCACCGCCGGCGAACACGTCCGGGATATTGGTTCGCTGATTGTGCGAACGGACGAGTATCGTCTCCTTTCTGGTGAGCTCAATTTCACCCAATCCCGGAAAGTCGGCGATATCGGGCTTCTGCCCTATAGCCGAAATCACAGCGCCCACGGGCATCTTATACTCTGAGTCCGAAATGGGGACCGGTCTGCGGCGACCGGATTCATCCGGCTCTCCAAGGCTTGCCATGGCGCATTCGAG
>JAZDOF010000840.1:0-2203 GCA_043799015.1 Pseudomonadota bacterium
CGACTCGGAGGTCAAGAGCCGCGCAATCTGCACCGTCGGGCCGGCTCAATTGTAGAAACCCGTTCCCCGCCGTGCTATCCTAACCGAACAGGAGGCCACGGCCATGTCCACGGCGCCCGTGACGGAACCCTCGGCCATTGAAGACCCCGAGACGGAAGAGATCTTGGGAGACCCCGAAGTTCGAGCCGCTTTGGAAGCGCTTGATGATCCCGAAGATCGGGGAGACCTGATTGACCACCGGAAGATTATGAAGCGGTAAGGGCAAGGAAAGGACAAAGGGACCCCGTGGGAAGAAGTTAAGGCAAGGCTGGAGCTGTAGAGGTATACCGCCTTATACTCTTGGCGCCGGCTCGAGATGCCATGGATACCTTACCTAAACATTACCGTCGACTTGTCCGGGACAGGATTGATTCTCTCGCGGACAATCCAAGGCCGGGAAGTCTACCCGGGTCCGTCAAGGTCCGTGTAGAATTCTCTACGAAATGGGCGTGTCTGCCCGATAGATACATATGGTTCCTTTGAGATACACCGTCGAATTGAAGTCGAAAGCTGAGAAGGACCTGCAGGCCATACCGAAGAAAGCTTCGCGCAGCCTGTACCGGGCACTTTCGGCACTTGAGAATGGACTGAGGGGCGACATTAAGAGACTGACGTATTTTCGGCTGGAATACCGGTTACGGGTAGGTAATTGGAGGGCGCTTTAGAGGAGCTGGAATATCTTCGCGGATTGGCGAAGGAACGCGAAGAATCCATGGACGCCGCATCCCGAAGTCCCGGAGAAATCGGTAGAGGGCTTGGTTTCGAGCCGGATCGGCCGATATCCCCGCTTGCCCCATCATGGCGCGACGGCCAAAGATAGAACATCTTCGGCTCTCGAAAGGCGAATCAATGACCATGCCTGCTCTGATATCTTTGGCTGCCGACCGTTACAGGAATCTCCGGCTGTCGGAGGGACTTGCCCTCAACCCATTGAATATCCTTATTGGACCTAACGGGTAGGGGAAAACCAACACCGTTCGTTTGTTGCAGTTCTTGAAGTCCTGCGTGGTAGGGTCCGCGGATGACCTAACCTCTGGTACGCCGCTTGCTTCTTCCGCTGGGATTATGGGCGGGGGCCACATGCTGGACCGCTCGCTGGCATATCCGGGTAGGGTTAACATAACGTACGAGTTCCTGCCGCCCGAGGACCTTCGAGACCGTTGGAACTTGCTGACCTTGAAATTGGGCATCTATGCATACAACGCGGAATCTCCGGTCAGCCTGTGCTTCGAAGCACTCTCCGCCTCCCAGGAGGAGCAAAACCCTCAACCGTTCTATTACTACAAGTTTCATGACCAGGAGATCGGGAGAGGGGTGGTTTCATATTTCGATGCACCCGAAACTCGTAAATCCCATTTTGAAAGAATGGATGATCTGCCCACCGACGCACTCGGCTTGGTCGTGCTGCCCGAAATTCTCGAAAGGTTTCCTCATCCTCCCGATATGACGCCGGTGTATTCGGTGAGACGGCACCTGATCGACTACGTCAAGAAATGGCGTTTTTACAACTCAAATGACATGAATTTCGAGGAGATAAGGACGTCGGAGCCCAAGATCGGTCCGCTGGACACCCATTTGTCCGAATCAGGCAACAATTTGGCCTTGGTGATGGACAATCTCGTACAACGTCATCTGGAATTCGACGAGCGCCTCAACAATGCCATGAAATCCATTCTTCCGCGGACTCGCAGGGTTAGGGCCGTGCGCACCGGACTAATGGGGCTTGCGGTGCAGTGGTACTTTGAAGAAACGGATGCCCCGTTCTATTTAAGCGAGATGTCCGACGGAACCGTGCGGATGTTGTGCTGGGCCACGGTGTTGTTGTCTCCCAGCCTGCCGACTTTGCTGGTGATCGACGCACCTGAACTCGGCATCCATCCGGCATGGCTGCCGGTGTTGGCGGAATGGATAAAGGACGCATCCAGGCGAACAAAGGTCATTGTCTCGACCCACAGCCCCGATCTTCTCGATCACTTCACCGATTCGTTGGAAAACATTATCTGCTTTTCCACAAGAGACGGGCGGTACTTCTCGGCAGGGCCTTTGTCCCCGGAACGGCTCGCGGGGAAGCTGAAGGAAGGTTGGCAAATCGGTGATTTGTACCGAGTGGGTGACCCTTTGGTTGGAGGATGGCCGTGGCAGTGTGGCTTTTCGCCGGAGGCGG
>JAZDOF010000845.1:0-3102 GCA_043799015.1 Pseudomonadota bacterium
ATTATACCAAGAAGATGACGGAACGGTTCCGCTTCTGGAATGGCTCGGTGAACTTCCCGTTAGGATTCAGGACAAGTGTGCTGCTCGGATCAAGAGACTGATGGATTGCGGTCATGAACTCCGACGACCAGAAGCCGACTACCTCAGAGACGGTATTTATGAACTGCGAGTGAGATATCTGAAGGTAAACTACCGGTTACTGTACTTTTTTCACGGGAACTTGGTTGTGGTCCTTACTCACGGGCTGACCAAGGAACGGGAGGTTCCGCCAAGCGAAATCGACAAAGCTCTATCGTTGATGAGAGCATTTGAATCAGCTCCGAAATCCCACATGGTCATATGGGAGCCCTAGATGAAAGAAGAAAGATTCAGTTCCGATGCCTTCGGATTGATTTACAGGCGATATATCAAAGATGATCCGGCTCGGATTTCCTCTTTCCAAGAAGAACTGACAAAAGCCGAACTCGCTAGCGAGATTTATGATCTACGTGATCAGGCAGGTCTCTCCAGGGAGCAGCTCGCCAGTTTGGTAGGCACTACAGAGTCGGTCATAGAGGACATCGAGGAAGCCGATTACGAGGGAGACTTTCTGGCGATGGCTTCGAGGATAGCCACTGCTCTCCACAGACGGGTCGAGGTTCGCCTAGTGCCTGTGCAAACCCCAGAATCGACTGCAATTGCACTATAGTGTCTATTCCGAGCTGATGTCTCCAGGCATCCGGCGCTGCACCATCCTACCTCCGGCTTGTGAGCTTCAAGAAACATGTTGAAGGGTCACAACAATGCCTCCAGGTAGGGCTTCATGACTTTCGAGACTCGACACACTCCCGCGAATCGGAGCATCTCGTCAACCCTGACAAGCTTCCTTTGTCGATACAGTCTTAGAGCCTCGACGACCTTATCAATCCCGACCTTATTGCGGTATTTGAGGCAATCTGCCAGTGTCTTCTCAGGGCTGTATACCTGGACGGAGACTCCATCTCTCGTGTGGATTTCAATCCCCTCGGTGAAGGCTTTTCCGGTGAACCGGAAGATACGAAGAGGAGGATGGTCCAGCCGGGGACGAGTCGTCCCACGGCTTACCGCCAAGTAAATCTCATGGGGAATCTGGGTTGTTATTTCGTGGAAGGCGAGAGCCGAAATAAGACAAATGACCCCTTGGTCAACACGTGTGTGTCGGCGAGGTAGACCGTGATTTTCCGCCTCCTCAAGTTCTTTGACTCCCTCAGTGATTAAGGGTACACTTGTTTGGTGTGTTGCGTCCGCTCAGTACATTGCCTCTCTCAACGTCCTTGTTTGGTCACGGGAGACTCTCATGAGAGACGACATTACGAACCAGGCTGCGCCAACAATCCTGATCTTTGAAGAGGAGGCCATGATTGCCGAGGACATGGTCCTAACCCTCAAAAGAGGCGGCTATGAAATCGCTGAGACATGAACCGGACCGGATGACCGCACCGAAGCCCGGTACTGTAACGATTGGTTTTGAGCCCACCTGGAGCAAATCAACGCGGCAAGAGACCCTCCGGAAGATCGAATCGGAACCGAAGATTCGTGGTACTGGTTCCCCCTGTCGCAGCAACTCGGGCACTTCCTTCTTCCAATTTGGTCGTGACGGACGATACGGAAAAATCCTGAGTCCAAGAAAGCCACCCTCCCCTTCCCCGACTTTCTGGTATCGTATTAAGATTGCATGACATTTATCACTCGTCTCTTGGGGTCGGGACAAAGTGGCTTCGAATACTGAGAGGGACTGGGATCAGTGCAGCAGGAGGCGCAAAGATGCCAAAAAAGAAAAACGAAGGCGTTCATAAAAACCGAGCCACTGCAAAATCGACTACACCCGATAAGCCCACCAGCAAGGAAAAAGATCTTCCGTTCCCGGACGCAAAGGCCCCCTTTCCTATCGTGGGCATTGGCGCTTCCGCCGGAGGATTGGAAGCCTTCGAACAGTTCTTCACCCATACGCCCCCCGATACGGGCATGGCCTTCGTCCTGATCCAGCATCTCGATCCGAAACACAAGAGCATTCTAACCGAACTGATCCAACGCTACACCAGAATGACGGTTCAGCAAGTCGAAGACGGCGTGGAGGTTGAGCCGAATTCAGTCTATGTTATTCCTCCGAACCGTAACATGGCTCTTCTGCACGGGACCCTCCACCTTCTGGAACCGTCTGAGATTCCGGGTGTGCGGACCCCGATTGATTTCTTCTTCCGATCTTTGGCGGAGGACCGGAAGGAAAAGGCGATTTGCATCGTTCTTTCAGGTACCGGAACCGAAGGAGCTATGGGGTTGCGGGCGGTCAAGGGCGAGGGCGGTATGGTCATGGTACAAGACCCGGAATCGGCTAAGTATGACGGGATGCCCAGAAATGCCCTTGCTACAGGATTGGTCGATTATATACTTGCTCCCGACAAGATGGCGGATCAACTGATCAGGTACGTCCGACACTCTCTTGACGACGTATCGGAAAAAACAACCGACGCTGCGGACAAAAAGAGCGGCTTGCTCCAGAAGATATTCATTCTCGTTCGATCTCAAACCGGGCAAGACTTCTCCTATTACAAGCCGAACACCATTCTGCGGCGCATTGAAAGGAGAATGGCGGTAAACCAGATCAGCCGGTTATCCGATTATGTTCGGTACATGCAGGATGACCCCAAGGAAGCTGGTATTCTCTTCAAGGAACTCCTGATAGGCGTCACGAATTTCTTCCGAGATAAGGAGGCGTTTGAATCTCTCCGAGACAAAGCGATCCCCAAACCCTTCGAAAACATATCTCCTGGCCATCTCGTGCGCATTTGGGTTCCCGGATGCGCTACCGGGGAAGAAGCCTATTCCATAGCCATGCTGTGTCAGGATTTCATCCGTACCACCGGCAGGAATCAAAGTGTTCAGGTTTTTGCCACCGATATTGACAGCCATGCCATTGAAGTCGCCCGCGTGGGACTTTATCCGGAAAGCATAGCCGTGGATGTCCCCGCGGAATACTTGGAACGTTTCTTTAGGCGTGAGGACGGTTTCTTCCGAATCAACAAAGAAATCCGAGACAGGGTCGTTCTAGCGTTGCAGAACGTGATCACGGATCCGCCGTTTTCT
>JAZDOF010000847.1:0-2112 GCA_043799015.1 Pseudomonadota bacterium
ATCTGCTCATCATAGGAGAAACAGGCGTCGGAAAAGAGCCCCTCTCCGTGGCCGTGTTCGAGGCGGGGGAGAAATACAAAGACGTATTCGTGACCCTGGATCTGGTGCGGGGATGCCGTGAATCCCCGATGTCGCCGGATCGGGCAATCGGTTCCGATAGGGACTCGGCTTCGTCCACCCGTGAGCAGGCACGCATACTATTCGGCGTGGAAGAGCGCGGCGCCGATGGGTCTCCCACCATGACCGCGGGATACTTGACTCTGGCCGCTAACGGCACGTTGTTCATCCGCGGGGCTGAAATGCTCACGGTGGTCACGCAGCAGCGGTTGCTCGACGCGGTCCGGACATCGGCATTCTGCCCGGAAGGCGGGTCTCGGGTAATAAGGGCCGACTTCAGGCTGATTTGCACCACATACCTGGACCCGTCCCTGTATTCCATCGACCGGCATCCGCTGTTACACGCGTTGCAGGATTTCAGTCTAAGGCTTCCGCCGCTCCGAGAGAGGCGGGCCGAAATACCGTTTCTGGTGGATCATTATCTGGCTTACCATTCGGAAAGGTTGAACAAGCGCGTCCCGGAACCGGGTGAAGGTACGCTGGATACTCTGATGGATTACTCCTGGCCGGGAAACGATCAGGAGCTGTCCACCGTCATTAGACGAGCCGTGGTTGCCACCCCATCCGACGTGGTAAGGCCCAAGGATCTCTCTTTCTACGCGAGACGTGCTTCGGGAAGGGGGAGGACGGACTGGTTAAGGTTCAGGCCCATACGCCGCGCGTTGCTCAGTCCCTTATTCCCTGCCGTGCTCCAGAGCGCGTTCTTGCCTATTTTTCTCGTCATCTTGATGCTCCTGTTTCTCGGCCCGCCCGACCCTTCCAAGAACCTCGCAGGAATGGTGATGTGGGCCACGGCATGGCCCGGCATGATTATAGGGGCCTTTTTCGGCGCCAGGGTTTGGTGCTCCGTTTGCGCCATCGGCGCCATAAGCCGATCGGCAAAGCGGATCATATCTTTGGAAATCCCTTTTCCCCATGCCTTGAAGATACACAGCGACTTCCTTATTGCCGGAGGGATCCTTTTCATAATATGGTTGGAAACCGCCATCGACATAAGGAATTCGCCCTTCAATCTGGGGCTGCTCCTTCTTACCATGTTCATAATTGCATTCGTCCTGAACACGCTGTACACACGTCAGGCATGGTGCCGGTACATTTGCCCGCTGGGCGGCATGAACGGTCTGTTGTCACGAACATCCATGTTGGAGCTGCGGGCGGATGCCGATACGTGCTTGTCTCTTTGCGGGTCGCACGAGTGCTATGTCGGCGGCGACAAGGCCGAGGGCTGCCCTTTTGGACAGGTGGCGGCCACTCTTCACAGCAACCAGTTTTGCAAAATATGTGCTAATTGCTTGAAGAATTGCCCCCATGGAGCCATACGCCTCAACCTAAGGTTGCCTGGACTGGAACTAGGTGAAATCCGCCATGTGCGAACAGGGACCGGGTTCCTGGTACTCGGCCTGCTCGGGGGCCTCCTGAGCGACATGGCCACAAGAATGTCGTTTTATGCCGAAACCGCGTCATGGATGCCCCTGTCGGGGGTGTGGCGCTTCACATTAGTGTTCGTGGGTACAATTGCGGGGATCAACCTTATGGCCGCTCTGGCCGCCGGCGTTTCGCACCGGGTGTTCGGCGAGCGGTTTCAGGAAAACTACTCCCGCTTCGCTCTAGCCCTCTTGCCGTTAACCTGCATGGGGCTCCTGGCATTTCACACGTACTACCTGGTTACTTTCGCCGTGCGACTCCCCGAACTGCTGGATCCGTATTTCCATTTTTCCACGTTTCGGACCATCGATCATGATCAGCTCATTCATCACATCCGGTGGATACAATTTTTGCTGGTAGCGGTGGGCCTGGCATGGAGCATCAACGTTATATACAGGCTCGTGCGGGCCCTGCCCGGGAGGCCGTACCCCAGGATCGCAGGGGCATTGCCGCATGTGGTTACCGCCGTGATTCTGGCGTGGGTGTTGGTCAAGGCCATGAGCATGACTTTCGGTCCGGTTCCGTAGCGGGGCTTTGTCCGAACCGCTCAAGGCTTCAAACGCATTAAGA
>JAZDOF010000892.1:0-2327 GCA_043799015.1 Pseudomonadota bacterium
AACACGGGCAACGACAAGGGTCAAGCAGTGATTCGAAGGTAACCATTCACTCTTGTGGGGCGGGCTTGCCGGCCTGCCGAGATCGGAGTACGAAAATTCGCAGGCCGGCAAGCCTGCGCCCCGTTGAGATTGCAATTTCCCCCTTGTAACTGAATGGTTACCGCCCAAGGACAATGATGTTGACAGTGATAGGGGGAGTGCCTATGATACCGGCCCGAACGGACCCTGTCCTCCGCTCACGGCAAAGGCGACAAATACAATGGCGACAAGCCGTTGAAAAGGCCCCACTAGAGGAGGCCAAGGTCGGCTTCATCGGTGGTAAGGGTTCTTCGTCCCCGAGCTCCATACGAACGACCGACATTTTGGTAAGAACCCGGTGAGCGGTCCACCGCCCGGAACCGAGAGATAAGTGATTCGGTTACCTTTTCTAATACCGTTGAGGAACAGCTTGAAGCTAATATCCGTTCATTAGTACGGAGGAGGGATTGCATGACCATAAGCAAATGGATACACATGGGCACCCTGCTTGCCCGGCAGGCCAAAGCATACCCGGATAGGGTGGGATGCCAAGACAAGCACAAAGACCTGACCATGAAGGAGTGGAACGAGCGAAGCTGCCGATTGGGCAATGCTCTTGCCGATATGGGATGCGGATACGGCGATCGTTTTGCCGTAATCGCTTTCAATCGGGTGGAGTGGATGGAGATGTATGCCGGATCCGCCAAAGGCGGGCAAGTCTCGGTGCCGCTGATGTTTCGGCTTGCAGGCCCCGAGATTGAATACATAGTGACCGATTCCCAGTGCAAGGCGTTTATCGTCGAGGCGCCGTTCGTGCAATTGGTCGATTCCATCAGAAGCAGGCTTCCCGTCGGCTCGAACAACTTCATCTACCTTGGCCGACCGGGCGATTCCGTCCCCGATGGATACGTGGAATACGAGGCTTGGTTGGCGGCGGCCTCGCCCGACGAACCGCCCGTGTTAGTCGACGCCGAAGACCCGTGGACGTTTATGTACACTTCCGGGACCACGGGCAGACCCAAGGGTGTCGTTAGGACTCACGAGAGCTTCATGGCCATGTATTATCTGGACATAGCCAATATGGGCCTTCGTCCTACCGACAAGGCGTTGATGGTAATGCCCATGTGCCACGTAAACTCCATTTTTTACTCATTTCCCTACACCTTGGTGTCCGCGCCGGTTTGTGTGTACGACGAGTCGAGTTTCAGCGCCGAGGACTTTCTTGCCACGGTGGAGAAGTACGGGATCACCTTTACATCCCTCGTTCCCACACATTACATAATGATCCTGTCTCTTCCTGACGAAATAAGGAAAAAATACGACGTTTCCAGTATGCGCCAGCTCCTGATATCATCCGCACCGGCGAGAAAGGAAACCAAACTGGCTATCTTGGATTTCTTCAAGAATGCCGCCTTGTGGGAGGCGTACGGTTCCACCGAGGCGGGGCTCGTCACCCTATGCCGGCCCGAGGATACCCTCACCAAGCTTGGGACCATCGGCCGTGAGATTTTCGGAGTGGACCGAATCAAGGTGCTCGACGAGGAAGGAAACGAGGTCCCGGAAGGGCAGGTGGGCGAGCTTTACGCCAGGACGCCCATGTTGTTCAAGGAATACTGGAACCTGCCTGAAAAAACCAAGGAGGTTTTTTGTGGTGAATGGTTCACGGCCGGGGATATGTGCTATCGTGATCCTGACGGGTTCTATGTTCTGGTCGATCGCAAGGCCAACATGATCATCACGGGGGGAGAAAACGTGTACCCGTCGGAGGTGGAAAACGCGGTGGCTTCTCACGCCCACGTTCGAGACGTCGCGGTTATCGGCGTACCCCACCCCAAGTGGGGCGAATGCGTCCATGCGGTGGTAATCCTGAACGACGACACTGAGCCCGAAGAAGCCCTGAAGGACGAGCTGAGACGTCATTGCAGGGGTAAGATCGCAGGGTACAAGGTCCCCAAAACGATAGAATTCATCGACGACGGCGACATGCCGCGCACCGGAACCGGAAAAATCCTCCACAGGATCCTACGTGAGCGCTACGGCAAATGGAGCGATTCGAAGTAGTGTCGTGCCGTTTATGTGACTGGGATGCCCATGCCGACGGTGGGCATCCGGCCTTGATAATAGTCTGTTAGGCCGATAAGCAGCAAGCGTACCCCGGTAATACCGTGATCCGCTTGAAACTGCGGCTCATTTATGATAAATATTGTTGGGTTGCAGTTCGCGTCGGAGCCGAAAATGAAAGCCGTATTCCCCGCTGTAGCGTGCCTCGTTTCTTTCCTTCTTCCCCAGGCATCCCTCTGTGCTCCGGA
>JAZDOF010000901.1:0-2658 GCA_043799015.1 Pseudomonadota bacterium
TGACTCCTGCTCCTGATACTTTTTGTTATAGGGACTCAACCCTATGATTCCGGAATAGACTTCGCAGACTTTAGAATACTCGTTCCCGCTTCTTCAAGTTTGCCGTTTCTTCGGTCGAACGATGAACAGAGGACCACGACCGGAATTCAACGAAGCTTAGCTTGACGAATATCAAGCAAACACCATGCCATTAAGGGTACAAAGATCGTCGTGTTAATAACCGACATAAATCATTAAGATTAATTTGATAGCTCACATCTTGAGCCGCTGTTTTCCTTCGCCTAATCCTACCGGTTAGTAGAAACGGTTTTGGCCATGTTACGTTTTGGTAGGATGAACCGATGGCCTTTCGTTGACCATCCTGGACCTCACCCGACTCCGGTGTGGTGCTTGGCGCCGGACGCGCCCACACACACAACCCACGAGAGTGAATGGTTGAGCTTTTTCTACTATACTCCTTGACAATACGACTTCGCGAAACAACCTAATGTACAATGTTCCGATAAGGAACGCCGAAACCGACGCACTGTTCATGCGTTCCGCTCAACCGGTTCACGTCCGACCGCGGACCGAAGTCTATTGCGCATGGTTGGTGGGTCAGGAAAGAAGCCTGAGTCTTTCGCGGTCACGCAATCGGCGTTCACGGAAAAAACCAAGGAGGTAATAGACCTATGTCCCACGCAACCGCGTGCCCTCATTGCGGCGCGCACATGAGCCCCATAAGGACCCCGGACGAATCGAGCTGGGGAGGGGAAATCCATGAAGTGTGCTTCAACGACGATTGTTGCTACTTCGTGGAAAGCTGGAATTCGCTCGGCAGTCAGGGAATATGCTCCACCGGATATAGGTGCAGAGTTGATCCGCGGGGATGCTTCGGGCCTGCTCCCGTATGGTCCGAGTCGGCCCTAAAGGACATGGTCCTTTCCGAAGAGCTGGACCCTGCGAAGAGCCTCCATCATTTCAGCGCCCGAGATCTGGCACGAGACGACGAGAGCTCGGACACCGAGTTCTACGCTAAGCCGCGCTTTGTCAACCACTTGGACACCGTTGCCTTGGACGCGGTGGAAAGCCTCTATGGGAGGCTTATTCCGGCGGGAGCACGCGTCTTGGATCTCATGACCGGCCCTGATTCGCATTTGTCCAGGGTCGGGAAGCCGGCCTCGGTGGTTGGTCTGGGCCTAAATAAGGAGGAGTTGGATTCCAACCGTGCGCTTCACCGGTACGTCATACGGGACATCAACTCGGACCCGCGACTCCCATTCGGCGACACTGAATTCGACGCCGTAATCAACACGGTCTCCGTGGATTATATGACCAGGCCGATTGAGGTTTTCCGCGAGGTCGCTCGCGTCCTACGTCCGAGGGGCCTGTTCATAGTGGTGTTTTCCAACCGCATGTTCCCTCCGAAGGCGATCAACATATGGAAGGCTTTGTCAGAAGCCCGACGCCTGGAATTAGTGCGGCGATTCTTCACCCTCTCAGACTCGTTCATGATCGAAGGATACCTCGAAAGCACCGGCCGGCCCAGGCCCAAAGACGATAAGTACTACGAATTGGGAATACCGAGCGATCCGATCTACGCGGTTTGGGGAACCACAAGGAGACTGCACTGATCCCGTCTCATGCATATGCGACTTGGTACTCGTCGGCACGAATAGGCCGTCTCGCCTCTATCCACCGATCTTGGTCGTTCAGTAGGGCCGGCGTCCCGGGCCTGATCTGAATGGCCGCCGCGGAGGCCGGTCCTACCGGAGAAGAGGCGAACAATACGTCAACCTGCTTGCGCCGTCGTGCAATTAGGAACGCCCTGCGGCCTCGTCCGCTCGCTGGAAACGGATCTCTTCCAGCTTGAAGGGGCCTCGCCGACCGGAACGTTCCGGTTGGTCGCCGACGGATTGACGCGGAGTCACTGTAGGCATACCCCACGTGAGCTTCTTTCTGGGCGTTTCGGGTTGGTCGGGTTGCGTACCCTCCTTCCTGGGACCCCTGACCGACGGCGTGGGGGATTCCTGTTCCGGATCGGGCTCGCCGGGATCGCCTCCGGATAGAATGTTAGGTAATCCCTTCGATTCTTTGGCCTCGGTCGCCTTAGCCTCGCTGACCGTAGTACGCACCACCTTGAACGGTTCTTTCTCAACATCCAACACTACGCGGCGGTTCCAACCGGGGGCCGTAGGGTTCTCCAGGTCTAGGACTATCTTGCCGTCCTTCACCTCGGCCGATTTCACCGTGATGGATTGAGCTTCCTTTGACGCTTTCCGGTTGGGGTCCGAGGGGATCACCGGTTCCTGGGGCTTCGCCGTTCTTTCCTTTCCGTGGCCGGCATCGGGGCCACTATGGTCTTGCCGGCGGCCGGTGGCTTTACAAGGATATGAGCCGGCTTCTTGGGCTGTATCACCGGCGCGCCCGATGCGGTACCCTCACCGAGGGTTATGACCGTTTGTCCGTCCTGCTTATGTATCCGGTAAGTAGGGACCGTATTTTGACCGAAGTCCAGCACGATTCTGGCCTTGGTCTGGTACTGTCCGACCCGGATACCCTGTATCCGGTCCCCATTGACGGCTATTCGCCTCTGGGCCTTGGAGATATTCGTTTCCTTGAAATCCACCACGAGACGGTACGGGTCCGCCAGGACAAATGTGGAGTGCTCACCGATGG
>JAZDOF010000949.1:0-3110 GCA_043799015.1 Pseudomonadota bacterium
CGATGGGTATTCGATACGAACGGCTGGTGACCGCTTTGGTGGAAATATCTCGGGAAACACGCATCCCAGTAAGGGGATTCTCGGCAATGTCTGTAGAGGAAGTCGCAGCCTTGACCGGTTTGGAGACTCTCGAAGCGGAGCGAGCCAAAACGCGGGACTTTGATGAACCTGTTGTCGTTCCTGAGCACCCCGGCATGCCGAAAGACCTGATTCAAGAGGCTGCCTGCAAACAAGGGCTCACAGCGGTTCAAGGCGGCAGGTTTTGGCATCTTATCGGGCATGAGGGGAAAGGCAAAGCGGTCTCCTTGCTGATTGAGGTTTTCCACCAGGTACATGGAGACCTTACCACCATCGGCCTTGGGGACAGTCCAAACGACTATCCTTTCCTGGAACTGGTCGATGTTCCCGTTGTTATAGGCGGTGCCGATTCCGGGCTCATTTTGCCGGATTCGCTCAAAAAGGCTCGACTCACATCCGAAACCGGACCGCAGGGTTGGAATGGTGCGATTCTTGCATTGTTGTCCGGAGCGTAAACGTGAGCCCGGCGAACAAAGGAGATGCCCCCAACCTTTGAGATAGCGGCCGTATCTGTGGCCTGTCCAAGACGACGGTCCGTCTCTTAACCCATATCCTGCTCCATAGGAGGTAGAAATGAGCGATTTCTTGCAATTCGGACCTATCAGCACTCTCCATCTCTTGGGTGAACGGGATGTTTCCGTCATTGGGCAAGAGATTGAGAAGGCATCACGGACCAGACCTATAGCCCTCGTATTGCCGTGCCTGATCTCCGAAATGGACGGGCCTGCCTTGGGCCGCGTTATGGAAGTGCTGCAATCAGTTAATTATCTCCGGGAAATCATCGTGACTCTGGGGCCGGCAAGTCAAGACGAATTTGCCCGAGCATGCGACTATTTTGGGCCGTTGAAGAAGACCGGCCGCAGCGTTCGGCTCATCTGGAATGATGGGCCGAGGATTCAGGCTTTGTATCGAGAGATCGAGGACGCCGGCCTGTCATCCGGGCCTCACGGGAAGGGCAGAAGCGCTTGGATGGCTTACGGGTACGTGCTGGCCCGTGGGGAATGTCACGTGATAGCGCTCCATGACTGTGACATACTCTCATTCACGAGAAATCTACTCGACCGACTGGTTTATCCTACGGTGATGCCGACCCTGGACTACGAATTCTGCAAAGGTTATTACAGCCGCGTGACCGATCGAATGCACGGTAGGGTGACCAGGCTTCTCGTTACGCCATTGATCCACTCTCTGATAACGATCTTGGGACCTTTGCCGTTGCTCCTGTACTTCCGGAGTTTTCGCTACCCTCTTTCCGGGGAGTTCTCCATGATCGCCGACTTAGCGAGAGTGAACCGCATCCCGGCGGATTGGGGGCTGGAGGTCGGTGTCTTGGCCGAGGTCTACAGAAACTGTTCCCTGAACAGAGTGTGCCAAGTGGAACTGTGCAAGAACTATGATCACAAGCACCAAGCTCTTTCCGAGGGTGATCCGGAGAAGGGCTTGTACAAGATGGGTGTCGACATTTCCAAGACCTTGTTCAGAGTGCTGTACTCCAGTGGCGTGATCCTGGGTTACGGGTTTTTCAACACCCTTCGTGCCACTTTTCTCAGGGAAGCCCAGGACCGCATGCAAATGTACCGGGACGACGCTCGCATCAACGGTCTCGTGTACGATCGTCATGAAGAGGGCACCGCAATCGAGATGTTCACGGAAGCGATACGCATCGCGGGAGAGACCATCGAGAAGAACCCCATGGGGTTGCCTTTGATTCCCAATTGGAACAGGATCTTTTCGGCCATTCCTGACTTCGCGGCAAAACTGCTCGATGCCGTAGAGGAAGACAACCGTTGCCTAGCGAAGGGAGAGCAATGATTTTACCGGCAGTGCGGATGTGCCGTGGAACACGGCTCCCTTCCTTTCCGTAAACCGGAGTTCCAGCCCGCCGAGTCCCGCACAAGACACGCGCGGGCTGCCGAATAATCGACGAGGAGATTCAGATGAAGTATGTGAGCGCCTTGAGGCCATACACCGTCAAGAGGCTCGAGGAACTTGAACAAGCCGACGTTGTTGTAGGAATTCCTTGCCTTAACAACGACAGGACCATAGAGCACGTAATCCAAATGGTGTCCCATGGTCTCAAGGAATTCTACCCGAGCTTGAGGCCGGTCATAGTGATTTCCGACGGCGGCTCAACGGACGACACCCGAGATGTAGCAAGGGACTTCCAGCTCAAACCCTGGCAAGAGAAGATCGTGGCCATATACAGGGGAACTCCGGGAAAGGGTACGGCCTTGAGAATGATCTTCGAGGTAACTCACATACTGAATGCTCGGGCGTGTATGGTGGTTGACTCGGATCTTAGAAGTATCACGAACCGATGGGTGAAGATGCTCTTGGACCCTGTCTTAGACAAGGACTTTGACTTCGTGGCACCTATCTACACGAGATACAAGTACGATGGGACGATAACTAACAACATCGTGTACAACCTCTGCCAGGCAGTCTTCGGAAAAAAGATCAGACAGCCCATAGGGGGAGATTTCGCATTCGGCAAAGAGCTGGTGCATTCCTACATTCGGCAGGACGTTTGGGAAACCGATGTCGCCCGCTTCGGCATAGACATATGGCTTACGGTGGAGGCTATGACCAACGGATTCCGCATGTGCCAGGCTCATTTGGGACGAAAGATCCACGATGCGAAAGACCCGTCGGAACATCTTGGTCCCATGTTCCGGCAAGTTGTTTCCACGCTCTTCGGGCTTATGGAGACAACGGAGAAACAATGGAAAAGCGTGACAGGAGTGGAGCAGGTCCCGGTCTTTGGTGAAACGAGTCCAGAGGAGCCGGAACCGATAAAGATCAACCTTGCTAAGCTCATAAATTCTTTCAAGATGGGCTTGGCCCATTTCGGAACCCTGTGGAAGGAGATCTTCTGTCCGGACTGTTTCGATGCCCTCAAAGTGGCCGCTGCCATGGAAGACAGCCGATTTCGGCTGCCCACCGACACGTGGGTCCGGGTTCTCTACGAGATTGCGGGAACGTATCACCAGTGGCCTTCGAACCGCCGCCGATTGGTGGATCTTATGACCCCG
>JAZDOF010000964.1:0-6165 GCA_043799015.1 Pseudomonadota bacterium
CGTGAGCGGAAGATCTCATGAAGGCGCATGGCGGTCTTTACCGGACCGATGGATCGGTCCGCATCCAGGAACGCACGGCACAAAACCGAAGCGGGCAGGGTCGTCAATTCTTCGATCATCCGGTCGGGCCGGCCGGCTTCAGCGCGCAGGTCCTTTTCCCAATCACGTAACATGTGGTCGGTAACCGACCGGAATGCTCGGCCGGCGTCCACGTTTGCGGGATTGCCGTACACCCGTGATCGGAAGATTTCGTGAAGGCGCATGGCGGTCTTTACCGGACCGATGGAACGGTCCGCATCTAGGAACGCACGGCACAAAACCGAAGCCGGCAGGGTCGTCAATTCTTCGGTCATACGGTCGGGCCGGCCGACTTCCCGCTCGCTCGCTTCGTCGATCCGCTTCAACGAGGTCACCAGTTCGGCCTTTTCTCCGGGCCGAACGGCATTGCCGACACCTTGTATGATCAACTTCGCCTCTTCGGCGAGATTTGCCGTCTTGACCGACGCAATATCCTTCGCCTCACGCCGACGCATAAGCAACGAACGAAAGCGTTCGAACTCATCGGATAGACGTTCGTCTTCACTATTACCGTGTATCTCCCCTTCCGCGGATATGGCGAAGACCAGCGGGTTGTCGATACGCCCTGCCCTACGAAGGCGCAGAACCAAGTCTCCCATGATGGCTTCGAGCGCGGAATCCGTACCTGGGGCCTGTCGGGACAGCAGGTCGGCCTTGTTGAGCACGAAGGTGAAGTTTTCCCGGCTCATAGCGGTGGCTCCCACCAATTGGTAGAACGCCTCGTCCGCGTACTTTTCCGGGCTAACCACCCACACGATGCAGTCCAGACGCGGCATCAGGGCAAGCACGGTCCGCCTATTCGCCGGTTCCACGCTGTCAAAATCAGGAAGGTCCAGGAGCACCAGGTGCTTCACCGCATCGGCGCCATGAATCGCGTCCGGTTCACGGATGAGGTGCGAAAGGTCCGATAGACCTCGCCGCACATCCCTGTGCCTGTAAACCACGGCCTTGTCGGTGAAGGGCCGGCGATCGGAGGGTGACGATATTCGTTCCTTGGCCAACGCGTTTATCAGGGTTGACTTGCCTACTCCCGTCCCCCCCATGATACCCACGTACAGGAGTTCCCCATCTTCCCGGGCCTTTTCCAGAAGGTCCTCGGTTCGGTCCGACAGAGATTCAACCGCCTCCGCCGGAAGTAATTGTCGGCCCTCGGTTTCCAAGAAGCCGAGAGTGGACTCCAACATTTCCGCCACATCGGACCGATTCATCTTCCCGCGTTATCCTCCGGCGATCGGAGGAAACAATGCGACCCGGTCTCCGTCCAGCACAATGTCGTCCGCCGAGGTGTGTATGCCGTTGCGAAACATTATCTTGGGCTCATCCAAGCCTATATTCAGAAGTTTCAATAGGTCCTTTACGGACGAACCGTCTTCCACTTCCATGAAACAAGTATTGCCCGGAGTACCGGACGGAAGACGGGACGCGAAGGAGGCGAACAGACGTAATTCTATCTTCATGATTCCGAGCTCCTTGGAACGCTTCGCCCCTGACCGATCGGCGGTCGCCCTTCAGGGGGCAAAGGCCGCGACCGGTCCTCCATGCCCGGTATAAGAAAAAGGCGACCGCCGATCGTCCCTACGTGACTTGTCGGTGGCGGCCATCTGTGATCCATATGATGAGACGGTCCAGAGCCGCCCCGTTTTCTTAATTAAACAGCACCGGGTGTCAACCCCGGGCACGCCTACTCTATCGGCTTTCCCCATACGGCATATATGGGGTCGCTGGGGATTCCCAGTGAATAGTACTTGTCGTCCTTTGGTCGGGGCTTCCCCGTGCTCGTGAATTCAGCTTCTACGGCAAAGCCCGAATGCTGGAAGTAGCGTTTGACAAGTCCGGGCCGATCTCCCTCGTGCGTTCCTTTCCACAGGGCAACGGCTTTCTGGGGAAGCATCCGGTTGGAAAACGCGACTATTAGGCGTTTTCGGGGCTTTAGTACCCGCGCTGCCTCACTGAAGATCTCGATGGGTTTGGTAAGGTATTGGATTGACAACGAGCAGATGACGGCATCGAACCGGTCATCTTCAAACGGCAAGACAGGGTCCGTATTAAGATCCACCACAACGGATTCGGTAAGGACGCCGTTTGCCCCAAGCTCTTTCGGATCAAGCCCCAGCCCCACAATCTCCGCGGGTTCGATATCCGGGTGAACATGTGAATCCGAACCCGCCATCAGGTCAAGAACGCGTCCTCCTTTTGGAACCAGGCCCATGTAGAGGTCTTTGACCGTGGAAAGGGCAAGGGAATCCAGTACGTCCTCCGGTCCTCGGGACAAGTAGAACTCCTGGTCCGGGGTCTCGTCCTCGCGGGCCATGTCGGTCCGGTCGAAGAAATCCGAGGTGAGTTTCGGCTTCGGCTCAGCCATGTCGCATACTATGAGGTTCCTCAACGCGTCCTTGGACCATACGGGCATGGGCCCCCGATCCCCTCGAGGGTCAATGCGGCATCTGTAGCCGGTGTCGTCTACGCCTTGTTGACACAGTATTTCCCAACTCTTTACGAAATAACAACACTCATCGTTGAAACAGATGTGATGGATTTCTCCGCCCCAACTGGACTCAAGAGGGGTGGTTATGGGGTCCATGGAAGTCCCGCAATGCGGGCAGACATGCTTCACCATATTTTAGACTCCTTGTTTACGGCCGCCCACTCGTCCCGGGGACCTACCCGGGTTCCTACGCATAGAACCTTTTCGGCAGAATGAAAATTCGTAATCGTTCACCACGATGGAAAGAGAACTAACCACAAAGACACGAAGGCACAAAGAAATCAAAGGCCGATAATCTTCACGAACCTTCCCGACGACCCGGCTTCTTGATTCGAGGTTGGACGCCAATTGCGGGGCAACAGGCGTTCAGGCATCATTTCAACTCCTTCTTGGTGTCTTGGTGCCTTCGTGGTTGGGTCTTTCCGGATTCAGGAGTCGTTCCAGGAGAACGGTTACGAAAATTCGCCTCGGCCGACGGTATGGTCGCGGGACTGAGGTTTCGGCATCCGCTATATAACTATGCAATGATCTCTCAGATATCAAGTGGCCGACGGTCAGGACAATCAAGTTGCACGATGCCGCCGAATGGCATAGCCTTGAGCGACCACGAATTCGCGGAAGGAACCACCATGGACGACCTCGCTGCCGACGGCCCGGAGGGACTGCCCGACCCCATTGAAAAGACCATACTCAGGAGCATGAACGAAGGCGTCATGACTTTGGAGTGCAACGGCGACATCCATACGATTAATCCTGCCGCTTTGAGGATACTGGGATTCGGCGAAGCCGAACTGAAGGGCGAGAAGTTCGGCTCAGTTTTCGAAGGCGACCCTGAAAATGAACATTTCGTGGGCATTGTCCTGGACGTCATCACCCGGGACATCCTCACCACGCGCACGGAAACCGTGTTCAAGCGACGTGACGGCCGCAAGGTGGATCTAACGGTGGCCACGTCTTACTTGGCCGTGGACGAATGCGAACCCGGCCGAGAAAACGTGGTCATGGTTTTTAGGGATATAACCCCTTTCAAGACCCTGGAAAAGGCCCGACGCAGGGCTGTGGACCACCTTTCTCACGAACTCAAGACGCCGTTGGCCGTTATTGAAGCATCCGTCGCCGGACTCAAGAGAAACGAAGGTATAAAGCCCGAAAACGCCAGGGCGTTCAAGAGGATCGAGCGGAATCTGCAACGGCTGATTGATATTCAGCAAATCGTCGAGCAGATCGTTTCACCCAAGAAGTGGGAGCCGGAAAAGGTCGACCCCTCGCAGCTCATAGCGGGAATCCTACAACGACTCGAGCCGCTCTATTCCCACCGAGCCGTGCACGTGAAACCGGCCTTTGCGGACGTAGGATCGGCCATGCTTGATCCCGGGCTCGTCAAGACCGTCGTTGACACTCTGGTGAAGAACGCGATTGAAAACACCCCCGATGGCGGATCGGTGACGGTCTCCATAGACCGCGCACCCGAAGGGCTGTTGCTCAAAGTGGAAGACACCGGGGTCGGTATAAGACCGAGCGACAAGGATTTCCTGTTCGAGGGCTTTCATCACACCCAAGAAACCGACGAATACTCCACAAAGAAGCCCTTCGACTTCAACGCCGGCGGCAAAGGGCTGGAGTTGTTGAGGTTGAAGGTGCTGTCGGAATCCGGGCTCTTCTCGATTTCTTTCGCCGGCCGCAGGTGCGGCCATATTCCCGGTGACCGGGACCAATGCCCCGGCGTGATTGCCGGTTGCCCGCACGTCGACGGCCCGAACGAATGCGCGAAAACGGGCGGTACCATTTTTTCAGTTCTTTTTCCACAAGTGTCCGACCTCTGAGACAACTGCTCGTAGGTCGCCCCACCCGGTCACGACAGAGGTTATTGTCCTGTTATTGCATATAAGTACTATGATTACAGGTTCCCCAGACATTCCAGCGAGGCCGAATAGATGAACGATAACTTGAAAGCTCGACTCGATAAGATGTTTTCCCCGGAATCCGTAGCGGTGATAGGTGCCGGAGCGGACCCGGACAAGGTGGGGCACGCCATCATGGATAGCGTTGTTACCGGTGGATTCAAAGGGCGAGTGTACCCGGTTCACCCCCGGCACAACGAGATACTGGGCCACCGGGTCTACCGCAGCCTTGCCGATCTGCCGGAAGTTCCGGACCTTGCGGTCGTGGCGCTCAATCAACACGCCGCTGTGGAGACCACCGCGCAATTGCGTCGCATGGGCGTTGCCGCTGTGGTAGTCATAGCAGGCGGCTATTCCGAGATGGGTCAGGCCGGAGCCCACCTTCAGTCCAAGCTTCGGGATGCCGCGGGAGAAATGCCGCTGGTGGGGCCGAATACTCTCGGATTTCTAAACGCGCGGGCCTCGCTCAACGTCACGTTTTATCCCCGCGTGCTTAAGCCCGGCAACGTCTCTTTTCTCAGCCAAAGCGGAGGCATAGGGCTGGGCTTCAAGGGACTGGCGGACGATGAGGGCCTTGGTTTGGCCAAATGGGTCGGGGTCGGCAACCGCGTCAACCTCGAATTCAGCGTTCTATTGGACTATTTGGCGCAAGACCCCGAAACTCGGGTTATCGGCATCTTCATCGAAGGGGCCTCCAACCCGAGGGCCCTGATGACCGCCATAGCCCGCATCACCCCGAAAAAACCGGTGGTGGTGTACAAAGGCGGCCACGGAGACGACGCGGACAGAGTAACGGTAACCCACACCGGCGCCCAGGCAGGTTCGGACCGCGTTTGGTCGGGTGCGTTGGCCCAAGCGGGAGCGTTTACGGTCAACTCCACCGTAGAGATGATAGCCGCGTGCAAAGCCTTGTCCATCGGCCGCGTACCCCAAGGAAAGCGCTTGGGCCTATTCACGCATACAGCGGGGCCGAGCATAGTCGTGTGGGACATGCTCAGGAACGTACCCGGGTGCTCACTGTCCGAATTGAGCGAAATCACCATACGGCGAATCGCCGAAGTACTCGGACCCTCCGTACCCGTCGTGTACAAGAACCCCGTGGACGGCGCGGCCGGAGCGTTTCTCCCCAAGCCGTTCCACGACATAGCCCAGGCAATGCTCTTTGACCCCTCGGTGGACGCGCTGGTCGCCATTTTCTGTGAGCACAAGAACTGGATCTATCCGTCGGATGTGTTGATAGAATTGGCTGCGCGGTTTCCCAAACCCATCGTGGCATGCTTCATCGGATCGTACCGCAAGATCGAACCGGACCGTTCCAGGCTTCACCAGGCCGGAGTACCGACCTACGTGCTCCCCGAAAACGCGGCGACGGGAATGCGGGCATTGCTTGACAGGGTCGGACGAGGATAGCGGTAGAGCTTTTCGGAACTGCCTTCACGGAATTGCACGGTCGGCGGACGGCTTCGCAGGGGTGACCGGCGGTCGCCTTTGTTCCCGAGCCGTCCCTCAGTGCACGATGGCGCAAATACGGTTGCGTATTCATGGATCAGTCCGGGACGTCATGCAGCCATGCGCAACCGGTTGGCGGTGTCGCTACGGGCCTGGATTTTTTCAAGGGTCTTCTTGAGATCATCCTTGGTGTACTTCCATTTGAAAGGCTTAGCGACTTGATTGTAGAGAGCTTGAAACTCGAGTATGGCC
>JAZDOF010000984.1:0-4230 GCA_043799015.1 Pseudomonadota bacterium
TGCGGCCCGGAATTTTTCGAGTTGCTCGACCGTCTTGGGCATTCGGCCGGGGTGAGGCGGAATGGGGCTATCGGCTTCACGAATGAAGAACGAATGGTGGGCCTTTCCCGAGGCAATTCTGTCCGTAAGGCGCGCGAGTCTCTTCACCAAAGTGGCTCCATGTGTCGAAGGCTCCACTACTAGGTCAAGAAGTATCGTTTCCCCGTTGCCGCCATTTTGTTCGAGTACCAGGTGCAGGTCCACAGGGACTTCCGTCCGGGTTTTGAGAACTCGGTAAGGCGACTGGGCCCCCCGATCGGCGAAATACAATTTGAGCGCCTCCAGCACGGTTTGCTTGGAAAAGGGTTCTTTATAACCGGCTCCAATAAGCTTTTCGCGTTCCGCCGAGAAACTCGCTTGTACTATCATCACGGGGTCTTGAGGGGTGAAGCCCGCGCCGAGCAGCTTGGCCGCAGTGGTCAAGACCTGTCGGGGGGTATTTCCATCCTTGAGTATCTTTCCTCGCAACACATCTTCGTTGAAAGGATGGAACGGATGTGGCCGGTCACTCCCTTCATATGCCCAATCGAGCCTGGCCTTGACCATGTCCAGGGCTTGGGTCAAGTCACAGCCCTCCAAGACGAATGCATTCGACATCAAACGGTCCAGTGCGCTCTTATCACATGCCCCTTGGGAAAAGTTGGATTCGAGAGTATCGGGCCGCATGAAACATACGGGGAGGACATGGTCCACTTCATTGACGATATCGGAAATCAGGGTACCGAACGCATGCACCAAGTCGTCCGTATCCAGGTTTTCCAACTGATCGAAGCACAGGATCATGGGTTTATAGAAGCGCAACAACCTCCCAACGGCCTTTAGAATCCGCTTCGATCGGTCTTCTTGGGCCTCCACGGTCGCGTCGATCTCTCCGAAACGGAGTCCCAGGGCCGAAGCGTCCTCGTCGTCCGGCAGGTAACCGCTCAGGAATACTTGCACCGCGTCCCTTTTCGACTTGTCCAGGTATTGAAACAGGCTGTTGAGGACCATTTTCGAGATACGATCCGAGGGGAGTTGTTCGGCCAAGAACGTGCGGCTTTTCCTGAGAAGCCCGTCCCAAGTGCTCTTCTTGGGTTTGACCTGCAATACCTTCCAAGGGTCTTTCCTCAGGGATTTCAGGGTGGATGGAGTCGCGGCTCCGGGAGATTTCGTCAGGAAATGCTCGATGGCGGCACAAATAACCCTTATCACCACCAGGTCCAATTGGGTGGCTCCGTCAGGCCGGTTCGCGGCCGGCGGCGACGCATGATCAAGGTTTGCCATGACCTTTTCCAGCAAGCTGCTGAACATGGTCCGGTAATCTTTAATGGGATGGACGTAAACAAAAACAAGATCGAGGTCTTGTTCATTCATCAGCCTTTTGATCAGATGGGTTTTTCCGCTGCCGGCTTCACCCATGACCAGCGCCGCCACGTGTCGAGTCTTGTCTATTTGCCTGAGAAGCTGTTTTATCGCTTCATGGGGCTTGGCATTGATGGTCTTTATGTCCGGCTCGGGAGAATTCCAGGGATCTCCCACCGCGCGATCGACAAACGGATTAAAGGGCATCCGGAGCAAATCGGAACTCATGGTCGCCTCCACCGCATTCGGAGAAACAGGTTCTCGCCCCTCCATAGGGAGTCCTGCTTCTGGTCTTCGGTGAATTTCCTGGGATCTCCCCCAAGAAGCTCCAGCACGGGGTCATCCATCTCGTTCAACTCGCGCAAAATCTTGTCCAGTTCGTCCTTTGATCCTGCAAGCTCACGACGAACCTTGTAAATGGGGACAAACCCCCCTAGATGCTCAGGCACGAACTTGTCGTAGGCCGCCTTTAGTCTTTCCTTGGTGATGGACTCCGCATGGTTTTTCCGTTGGTCCTCCGGAGCAAACAGCAGAGGGAACTTGATCCGGGCCACGTCCATGGGCCATATCCTGCCGACCCTTTTCCCTTTTCTCGGAGGCTCGGAGAACACCAAACCTTTTGTCCAAAGATCGTAGACAAAAGCCTGAACGTGCGACGCCCCCGGCTTCCCGTCCGCGAGCTTCAGTTTGAGGGCAAGGCCGCGCCGACACGCCGCTCCGCATTTATCCAGCATCTCTCGGCAGGTAAGTCCCTGAAGCCGCCCATGGCGGTCCAATGTCTCAAGCAGCCCGGCTGCCGGGTCAGCCACTGCCGCAGGCGGTTTTACAGCGGTCTTCTTTACCGGATCCTTCGCCTTGCGATTCTTTGCACTGTTCTTGGGGGTGGGGGTCGTTTTGTCGGCCATGATGAATCTCTCCCGACGCATGGAGGTCAAGGGTGTAGTCACCGTCTCAAGAAGCCCTGCGGTTGATCCGGAAGCCTTTGACGGCCGGTCGAGGAACATGCGCCGTGCATCGGCACGTTTTCGGACGGGCACGCTGCGCCCGCCGGTGGGGCGCACCATTCGGCGGTCCGGTTGAACGGCCGAAGGCGCCTGACGCTCCGGCATGACTAATTGAGTTGATGGACGAAGTACGTGGCTGTACGAAGAAAAATGATAGTCTCTCGGCAATGGGTTTTCAAGGATATTCCCTTCCCCGTTCCGGAATTTTGGCCTTGCTGCCTGCTGTTGGAAGTGCTATTAATATTAGATTAACCATCGGCAGATATTCGCATGGCCGATTCTCACATATCCCCGGAGGAAGTAGTCCATGACCATTCAACAGTTCAAGAACATCCGTGATCTCAACAAATTTTTGAAAACCGCGTCGGTGGATCTCCCGCCGGCGCGGCTGAACGAGATTCGAACAAGGGCCAAGAAAAAGAAGCCGACATCCTTCATGGTGTGGATCAATCCGTCCGGTCACGTAATCGACCTGTCCATGAGGTTCTAACCTCTCTCGCCTCCATTCCTATCTCAGAAAAATCTAAAAAGGTACCCCTTGACCACGGCCGAAGGCGATCCGACAAACCGTACCATCCGCTCCGACCGACTTGGTGATTCGCCTTTTCAGCCGTGGCCGATGAGGGCGGCGGAATGAGTCGGCCGCGGGCATAACGGACAACCCACTCCTGAACGGCGTCTAGTGCTGAATGATGCACGCCCTGCAAACACGGTCATTTGCGTCAAAGTAGATGTCGAGGGAATCGTAGTCGATCCGATATCCGCTCCACATCCCCAAGTTATAACTCAGACAATCAGAGCGCAGCATGTTCGCTTCAGCCGTCAGTTCCGGCCGGCCGAGAAGTGCTATCACTTCAGCCTTCGTTGGTTTTCTTCTAAGAAGTCGGCTCTGTAGGCTCTTTGCCATCTCCGCTCGAGGATTATCCGGTTCATCCGTGTCGTAAGCCGCGACCCAAGCGGCTTGATCGAAAACCCGGCCATAGAAAGGGCTTGCGTGCAGGGAGAAAACCACAAAGGCATTGAGCACGAGAAGTATCCCGATGACGCCCGCCACTGCCGTTAACGCGTATGTACGGGCCTTGTTAACTCCCGCCGACTTGTCGGAAAAAATCATCCGGAGGACAATAAGGCAGTAGAATACCACCGAGAGCAAGAAACTCCAGGTAAGACAAGCACTCAACATTGCTCGCAGCGATACGCAAGTCGGATGAGAAAGAGAAAAATCTGAGAAAGGAAGAGGAATCAACCTGATCAGGATCCCGAGGGGCATTCCCATGCTTAGGTAGAGGTCTTCCAAGAGGCCGTGAGGACCAAAGGAAAAAAGAACCAGCGCCCCCGCGATGCTGGTCAAGAACCCCAACGCCATGCTCATTCTTCCAGGCTTCGGCCGAGGTCTCAGGTTCCGCTCATGATCCACTATGGGTGCCCCGTTCCTAATCCGCGTCGACTTAGTGCGGTTCCATCAAATCAATACCGTTGGGCTTTCCTCTGAATCCCGTGCTCGGCCTATCACGTCCTGGGAAGTGGTTTTACCCCACCTCGTCGCCCGAGCCGAAAGCCGACACGGAAGAGATCCGGCATGTTGACCCTCTGATCCTGCATTCTCTGCAAGATACCGAGGGTTTCAAGGTCGCGACGCACCCCTTTGGGGCCCTCCTCCAAATGCTCGGGTGGAAGTTTTTGGTCAGCGATGTTCGGTTCCTTCAACGCGCCCGCATCGGCCCATCGCTGTTCGATTTCGGAAAAACTGCAGGGCACGTTCAAACCGGCCAAGGGCTTCATGAGTTTGACCACCCAAGGGTAGTCTTCGGCGAGTTCCGAAATCCGAATCTCCGAGGCCTTCTGC
>JAZDOF010000260.1:0-2296 GCA_043799015.1 Pseudomonadota bacterium
CATGGCACTACGGAAAGCATTTCATTAGTAATCCGGCATACCTAAATCGATCCCTCTTGGACAGCGCATGGGCCTATTGGTGTGTCTTTTTCAATCACTGGAAGGGTATCAATTTCTATAACTACATCCAATGGGATGAAGACGAGATCGTGTCAACAATCGTCCGTGAGTTCAACTGGGAAACCGAGCCGGATACCATCTCCACTTGGCGCATAGATGACGGCACAGCCGCATTCTACAACTACGTGTACATGGCCATTGCCGGATTCAATGAGAATGAAGCGTTCCGCAGCGTCCAGATCAGGAATGGTGAGCTAGATCGTCAGAAGGCCCTTGAGCTGGTCAAGGAGGAGAACAAGCCCCGATTTCAGTCGTTGGAGTGGTATGCGGACACTATAGGCTTTGACTGTAATCGGGCGATTAAGATAGTGAATTCCGCGCCACGACTCTACCGGGTTTGAACGCCGATGCCGTTGAATCATGTCGTCTGCCGGAAGTTCCGTCGGAAATAGAGAAATCCCTCCACCCCCACAGCGTTAGAAGGAGGGGTCGGATTCACTTTGGTGAACAAGGGAGGGTCGCCTTCTTGAATGCAGAATCCTATCAGTCCGTAGCCCGGCAGATCAGGGAGATCCTTCGAAGCAAATTCGCCGTGGATTCGATCTTCAATCTGGCGAGCGTTTTTGTGCTGGGTATCTCCGGACTGCTCATCAACCTGTTCATTGCTCGGCACTACGGCGCCGACGCCTTGGGGGTGTTTAATCTCGTATACGCGATCTATATTGTGACTGCTTTGGTGGGCGCACTGGGCGTTCCGATGTCTTGTCTGACGTACGTGTCCCAGTATGCGGAAGATCCTGCGCAATGCGGCTCGATCGTGATAGGGGCCCTTGGTGTGACCTTGGCGTCCGCCACCGCCTGTGCCGTCGCTCTCTATGCCGCTCGTGGTGCGGTCGGCAGCCTGATGTCCAGCTCCGATTTGACGACGGGCCTCGCTGCGGCGACGCCGGGACTCTGGTGTTTCATTATTAACAAAGTCCTAATGAACGTGCTCAACGGTCTGCGTGAGATGAAGGCGTTTGCCGTATTCACCATGCTCCGGTACGTTCTCATTTGCGCCACGGTTCCGGTGGGCGCCGCGGCGGGCTTGGCCGGCCCGTACGTCCCGCTGTGCTTCACCGTAGGTGAATCGGTATTACTGCCGGCTTTGGTAGTCTTCCTGGCAACCAGGAAGTCCGTTTCCCTCAATGCCGATGGGTTTCGCGAGTGGTCGCGCAGACATCTCTCCTTCGGCCTTCGGAGTTTCCTCGGCGGTATCTTTGCCGAACTCAACACGCGAGTCGACGTGTTGATGCTCGGATACTTGGTTTCCGACCGATTGGTGGGGATCTACAGTTTTTCCGCCATGCTCATCGAAGGGATCATCCAGTTGCCTTACGTCCTGCGGTTGAACATGGACCCCATCATCACCAGGTTGATTGTGGCCCGGCAGTTCGATGAACTCGGACGGATCGTGCGGCAGGGGACGCTGTGGAGCCTTCTGGGAATGGCCGTAGTAGGTCTGCTTGCGATAGGGGCGTTTCCGATCCTTGTTTTGTTCTTTGTATCAAGACCTGAATTCATGGAAGGCTGGATACCCTTCATCGTGCTGATGGTAGGAACCGTGGCGTTCGGCGCCTGTTTGCCCTTTAGCGGAATCCTGATTCAAGGCGGCTATCCCGGCCTACAGACGGTTTTCATCATTTGCGGCTGCGTCGTAAACATAACCCTTAATGCCGTTCTTATCCCCCTGTTCGGAATCACGGGAGCGGCGATAGCCACGAGCCTTGCCTTCTGTTCAATGGTCGCACTGCTTAAGGTTTTCACATGGTACGTGTACGGAATACGCATCTGACCACGTGATCCCGTAGAGCTTCAGGTTGTTCGTTGATTCAGCCGGTCTTCCAGATGTAGGGTCTCACAATAGACGGTCCGAAACGGGGTAGATTTCTCAGAATAGATGAGACTTGGTGGGGGCGATGTCGGAATAAATGGACCCTTGAACGGGGGTGCCCCTGCTTGGTACATAAAGAGGGCGGCAGCTTAATCGGAGCTGTCGCCCTAAGCATGTACAGGGGCTGTTTGCCCCATCTACAGGTGGGTCCATGATAATTGTCGTCAGCGTTCCGATCAATGAACTTCTTGAGAAAGGCCGTGATTTTCCTTGGCCCAGGCCTCGACAGTGCGGCCGGTGCGGCGGAGTACGGCTTTGGGGGCATGGTTTCGTATCGGCGCATTTTGATGGCAGCATAGAGCC
>JAZDOF010001035.1:0-2187 GCA_043799015.1 Pseudomonadota bacterium
TCTTAACCGCCCAAGTATTAATGATGGACAAAATGCACACGAATGCCACAATGAGTACAATATATCCGGAAGCCTGCCACATTTGAGCCTCCTTGGCACATTCCATACGGTGGACGCCGGAAGCCTGGCGCTTGAAAGGCCCGGATTGAATCGGCGACCCTTCTGCTCGATCCTCAGCCGGTTAGATTGTCAAATAGATATAACGGACTTATGGCGCCCTGAGTCCACCTGTTCGGCCTTATCCGAGGATTTCTTCTCGACCTTATCCTTGCTCGCGGCCATGATTCCCGTGGATGCAAAGGCAAGGATAAGGACGGCGATCAACGGGGTACGAGATATCTCGGCAACCATCGTCCCCCCTTCACCGCTTGTGCGGTGTGTTCCTATGTTCCGTCCCCGTCATCTCGACACAGGTGCCGTCAACGGTGATCACGATGTTCGTCGGCTTTCATCCGAAATCAAAACTCTCTTTACGAGTGAATGTAAGTAGCGGAGTTCGTCGTCCGAAAGCGCGATGCTGAAAAAGTACAGTCTGTTTCTTGATTTTATGGTTAGGCCTACGGAATCCGGGTTAGTCCCCGGAATAATCGACGTCAATGATCTCAATTATCATGAACCCACCTTTAGATGGGGCAAACAGCCCCTGTACATGATTAGGGCGACAGTTCCATCAAAGCTGCCGCCCTTTCTATGTACCCGGCCCGGACCAACTTCTTCAAGGGTCCATTCATTCCGAGAGCACCCCTACCTAATCTCATCCATTCTGAGAAATCTCCCCCGTTTCGGACCGTCTATTGTGAGACCCTACAGCAGGCCTCCCCCGCACGCACCGCCGTTATTCCGATTGGGTAGGGTCGGGCGGCTCTTCCACCGCGCCCCCCAATGCTTTATCAATGTTCTCGGCGTAGTAACGGAGTTCGTTGAGAATGGGACGGATGACCAATACCCATTCTTGGCTTTCCGCAAGCTTCAGGCTGCCCGTTTCCAGGACTTTGTTGATCACGAAGAGCTTGGTTCGCGCCTCGTAAATATCCTTCCTGACTCTTTCCGCGGTCCATTTTTCTTCCGACATAACCAGCCTCCATATCAGTAATGAATAGGCGCCGGCACCGGCTGCATCAGCACTGTGGGTCAGGCTTTCCCGCCTGACGACAGCTCGCCGAACCGGGCTCGACCGTTACTTCCAAAATATGCAGCCAATTTTCGATGAGTGTTCCGGTTGAGCAGTGGTCGTCGCCAAGCACGGGCGAGCAATGTTCCTCGAAGACTCCGTGGGAGTCGACCAGGCAAACGGGCCAGCCTGGAGCATGATGTCTACCGGCGTTTAATGAGTTCACTCTGTAAACCGTGAACGCGTGATCATCGCACGAGACCCGGAACAAGACGCCCTCGTACTCCACCGATAGGGCCTGTCCGTAAAGTCCGAGGTCCGTGAACCGGCGGCGTATGAAATCGAGAAGGATAGCCGGATCACTGGAACAGAGACAGGAATGACGCGTTCCCGTGTCGTGGGTGGGGTTATCAGGCCCGGCCGGCGGTTCCATGAAGTCCGTGTGCGGCTCCGATTTTTTCATGACGCGATCAAGTATGGGTTTAAGCGAGTATGGTGTCAATGGTCCGTGTGCATTCGCCCGGTGTTTCGTTTCCCGAATCTTTGTCGTATCCGCACGGCCCAAGAAACCGAGATTGGGTCGAACCTATTTTCGTTTCAAAGGTATGCAAATGTCGAAAATCCACTTACCGTCCGGGTCCGTCGAGGCATCGTTGTGGTAGATTTCGTAACAGGGCCGGTCTTCGCACTCGTGTCCGCCGCCGATAACCCATTTGAAGGCATCGTCCCACGCTTTGTCGAAGCTATCCCCTTTGATCTCGAAACGGCACACGGCATATGGGCCGCCGGCCAGGGTCTGCAAGCCGATTTGCCCCTCTGTTTGGGTCCCTGCCGGAACGGTCACGCAAGCATCGCTGCGACATTTATCAGGGGGAGTAACCTCCGGATTGTCCCAGTAAACGCCTATGCACGTGCCCGAATTCAGGTATCCACGGGGCCCGGCCCATTGCATCAGCTCGCCGAATCCCTGCTCACAGGTTTCTTTGCCGTAAGGCCCCAGTTTTCTTACATAGGCCACATGGTACTCCGGCATCTCCCTTACCTCTGCAATCATGTCCGATCTCCTCATATTTGTT
>JAZDOF010001036.1:0-4015 GCA_043799015.1 Pseudomonadota bacterium
GTCGAACGACCCCCGGGGCATATACTGGTTGCCAAAATTTTTGTCCGAAACAAACAAATCCCCCCCACCCCCCTTTACCGGGAGCCAGGTAAGGGGGGGCCAAAATGCCCCATCGGGACGCATGATTACCCCCCTTTAGAAAAGAGGGGAGGATTCGGTCTCTTACCCCACCTGTTGTAAAGGGGGGCAGGGGGATTTTTTCTTCTACCTGTCGCTTTATTTTGACGCCTATGGGGGTTTATCCCCGCCCCTTTAGATGTTTGTTTCGATTTACTCAACCGTTCAGGGTTCCCGCAATTCTCAACGCGTGACACTATAGTTGTGCGCTCGGCGGGGGCGCATGGGTCATTTGTCGATGAGCGGGAATTGGGGGACGTTATGGATGGGGGGAAGGGCTGGCGGAGAGAGAGGGATTTGAACCCCCGGTACCAACGTGGGTACAGTTGATTTCGAGTCAACCCCCTTCGGCCACTCGGGCATCTCTCCGCTGATCTACTTCTTCTTGAGCCTCGTCCGAACTCCCCTAAAAAATCGACGGAGAAGCTCGGCCGATTCTTCTTCGAGGATTCCTCGAACAACCTCAATTTCGTGGTTGATGCGGGGGTCATGCGCCAGGTCGAGAAGACTACCGAAAGCTCCCCAGCGTTCATCCCGAGCCGCATATACCACTCGCTTCACGCGCGCGTGGAGCAACGCCCCGGCGCACATGATGCAAGGTTCCAATGTAACATAAACCGTGGCCTCCCGCAATCTCCAATCTCCCGCCCGGCGGCCGGCGGCCCGCAGGGCAAGCATTTCCGCGTGGGCCGTGGGGTCCCTGTCCGTCTCCATCCTGTTGGTCGCACGGGAGATGATCGCGCCGTCCGCGGCAACCACCAGCGCCGCCACCGGAGACTCGCCCAGTCCGGCGGCGTCCTCGGCCAGCATCAGGGCCATTCGCATTAATCGAGCGTCACGCTCTTTCACCGGGGCCATGGGCAATCGGGTACCGCTCTTGGTCTCCGTTAACGGGTCAGGGGGGGCCGACCGGCGTCGCCCCAAAGCGGCTATTCGCCATGGGCCGCAGTTGTCTCGAGAGGTTTGCCGAGTCCGGCGGAACCGGGTTTCAATCCTGGGCGACGGCCGCCTGACTTCCTTTATGGATGTCCGACGGTCCGCCGCTTGATCCTGATATTACGCCTTCTTAAGGATTTTCTCCACAGGCGGGGCCATGATCCGTTCGTACGCGGGCATTTCTCCAAGCAGAGGTCGTGCGTAATTCTTGAAGTCCTCAGTCACGTCGTTTCCGCCGATCATGAAGGATTCCGGCATGCTCTTGGCTTCCTTGGCCACATCTTCAAGCGGAGTGACGTTATAGCGTACGCTGTAGTCCCCCATCCTTTCGATGGTGATGGATCCATCGACGGCATGCCAAGCGGCCACCTGGACCGCGCGTTCGCCCACTTCCCGGGCTTCGATGGCGTCGACTTCGCTCACGCAACCGACAAACGACCGCTGGAGGTATCCGAAGGTATCGGAGCGTACCCGCTTGATCTTGAGGTTCTTCTTGACGATCTGCATGAGGGCGTCTCCGAGCGATGTGGTCCCCGACAGTTGGATGTTGCCGTGATCGTCCCTTTCCACGCCCTGCGTCAGGCTCGCAATTACCGGAGTGCCGTCCGCGGTCTGGATTCCTTCGGAAACGGCAACGACCACTCGACCGAATTTTGCGTAATACCGTTCGACGTCGGCGAGGTATTGTTGCTGATCAAAGGGCTTTTCAGGTACATATATCAGATGGGGCCCATCATCGGGGAATTTCCGAGCGAAAACGGAAGCCGCGGTAAGGAAACCCGCGTGACGTCCCATGACGACGCCGATGTACACGCCGGGGATCGACCTGTTATCCAGATTCACCCCCATGAACGCCTGTGCCACGAACTTCGCGGCGGACCCGTAACCGGGGCAATGGTCGGTGACTCTCAAGTCGTTATCTATGGTCTTAGGTATGTGGACAACTCGCAATTCGTAGCCTTCGGTCTTCGCAAAAACATTGACGATCCGACATGTTTCGGCCGAATCGTTACCTCCGATATAAAAAAAATAATGGATCCCGTGGGCCTTGCATACCTCGAATATCCTTTTGCAGTATTCCTCGTCGGGCTTGTCTCTGGTGCTTCGTATCCCGGCTCCGGGGGTTCGCGCCACCATCTCCAGATTCTGGGTGGTAGCTTCCGAAAGATTCACGAGTTCTTCTTCCACCAGGCCCTGGACACCTCTGAACGCTCCATAGAACTGGGTGATGTTGGGATACTGACGGGCCTGAAGAACCGCGCCGATCAGCGACTGGTTGATGACCGCCGTCGGACCGCCTCCCATCGCAATAATGGCTTTACCTGTCAATTTTTGCATTCCGGACTCCTCCTGTGTGTGGGTTGCCGAAGGATAAAGGTAAACTCCCGTGGCTCCGGGCCGAACCCATCTCGGAAGATGTAGATCCGCGGAGTCAATTGCCGCCGCATTTCGGTAACGGGGGTCAATACTCGGCGGCGCGCCTTTACTCATCAATCCGCTGTATGTCTGCGACGTTTGCAGCTTCCAGGCCGTTGATTTCCGACCTTATGAAAGAGTAAACTAGCACCATGAAACAACCCGGGTCAACTGAAGAGGCGCTTCAGATCATAATATCGTTTGATACGCTTTCGCCGGACAAGCAAGTGGAGGCTTTCGCCAAGCTTTCCGCTGAAGCCCGTGAGGGACTGATCGAGGTAAGTGCCTCGCCCGGCCCCATTATGCGCCGCGTCTCCGAAGAGGAGATGTTGGTAACGATCAAGGAACTGGGATTGGAAAACGCACCGGCCTTGATCGCACTATCCACCGGCCGGCAACTTCGATACATGCTCGACGTGGACCTATGGAAGAATAATATGTTCAATGCCAAATCCGCTCTCCGTTGGCTGGCCGCCATAGTAAACGCGGGCGAAGAAAAAATTGTGCAACTCGCCCAAGTCGCGGATCGGGAGCTATTGCTTACGGCCCTCAGCTATTTCGTCAAAGTCCGGCTCAGGGACCCCGACATAGATTTACTGGAACAGCAGGACTCTCTTCCCCTTTTCACTCTGGATGACACCTTTTACGTGGAGTTCCGACATCCGGACGTGGAAGGCTACGTTCGGCCGCTCCTTGAGACTCTCTTCCACTGGGACGTGAACTTCTACTTCCGGTTGATGGAGGACGTGGTTTACTCGGTTCGGACCGATAACGAAGAGATGGCCCTTAAATGGCGGCGGGCCCGTATGGCGGAACACGGTCTCCCCGATTTTGAAGAGGCATTGGGTATTTACCAATACCTTCGGCGCGGTGCCCTTGAACAGGGCCTCCTTTCGGGCCGACGGGTCGATGACGACGACGTCGGTTCCGAACGCAGGCTCCTTCGCTATCCGCTGAAGGTGATCTCCGTGGACTCCGTGTTCAGAAGGTCATTGGACGCTATTGCCGATCAGGTCGAGCTCGACCGGTTGGTCACCGAGCTTGCCCATTTGGCGAACAAAGTGCTCATGGCCGACTCCATGGACCCGGGCTCGTCGGATGATCTCCGAAGCAGTCTCAAGAAGGTCGGCGGGTACATCAACATCGCACTGGAAGAAAGCTGTGGAGATGACGCGGCGACGGCCGCCGGCCTCCTGATGTCCAATCATGCCGAACTGCTGTTCAGGCGCGGATTCAGTCTGATCTTGGATCTGCGCAAGGAAGCCCACGGATTTATTCGGGGCTATGAAGGGGGTATAGAAAACCTGGGGCATCCATTGGCCGCGCTCGTGGAGGGTCTGCTGAGAACCAGACCCGTATATGCCTGCAACGCCATGGGAGAAAAGGGGGAACGAGATTTCGAGCACATCGAGGACATAGCCGGCATCAGGAAACTCATGGACAGGAATGCTTTCGAGGACAGGTGGGAAGCCGTGTGAACACCGGCCCCAATATGGGCCTAACGGTCAAAATGAGACGGGTCGGCCGACCCGTCTCATTTCTTCAC
>JAZDOF010000262.1:0-3011 GCA_043799015.1 Pseudomonadota bacterium
CCCGTTCACCGAGATATTTCAGAATAACGTTTCCGCCGAGGCTGAAGCCGACAAGAAAGAGTTCCTCGTATGTTCCCATGGCCGCCGCATGTTTGATAACCGTCGCTACATCTCCTGTTTCTCCGCTATGGTACATTTGCAGCTTTCGATTGGGTTCGCCTCCGCACCCCCTGAAATTTACGGCGACGGCATCCCATCCGCGGCGATTTAAGACTCTCACCATTCCCATGACGTAAGCGCGCTTTGAGTCCCCTTCCAGGCCGTGCAGTATTATCGACAATCGAGGGGATCCAATAACTGACCAATCCAGATCGAGAAAATCGCCATCGGGCGTGTCTATGCGTCGTCGCTGGTACTCCACGCCGGAGATTCTTCGTAAAATCGTAGGAAAAATGGTCTGAAGATGCGGATTCGAACAAAAAAGCGGCGCTTTGTAGCTGGACGGAGAAATGATGGGCACTGCCGAGGCCTCCACGTCCCCGGTCGATTCTCAACCGGACCGGGTGAGTCGATTTCCGTACCTAATCTACCACGGGTTTCGGCACCCGGGTATTGAAACAACTCTCTCCCTGTAACCATTCACTTACGGGCGGGAAATTCCAATCTCAACGTGGCGCAGGCTTTCCAGCCTGCGAATTTTCTTAGTGCGATCTCGGCAGGCCGGCAAGCCTGCCCCACAAGAGTGAATGGTTACCCCTCGCTTGCCCCTTGCCTCGACTTGCGAGCTGATGTATCTCACTTTCACCCGACTGTTGAAGCATTGGGCATGACCGTTCTCGCCGAAGAATGCTCAGGTCGGCGCGTAACTCATGGCGATGAGCGCGGCGACTAAGCAATTTCCTGCGAAATAAGGCGGATACCGTAGTGAATGTGCAAAACGTATTAAGCGTGAAAAGCTTTGCGCGATATCTGCCGATATTGCAGTGGTTGCCGAACTACAAGAAAGAGTGGCTTCGGCCGGATCTCGTAGCCGGCATGACCTTGGCGGCCTTCACCATTCCCGAGGCCATAGCCTACGCCGAACTGGCCGATCTTCCGCCGCAAACCGGGCTCTACGCCTCGATTGCGGCCCCAATCCTGTACATGTTCCTCGGAACGTCTCGTCAATTGGCGGTGGGGCCGACATCCGCGGTTTCCATCTTGACGGCGTCAGGACTGGGAGCATTGGCACTATCTTCCCCCCAGGAATATGCCGCGGTCGCCGCTGGGGCCGCCGTTCTTGCCGGAGCCATGGCACTCACCGCGTACGCTTTGAGGCTCGGATTCGTCGTTAATTTCATCTCGGAGGCCGTCCTGGTGGGCTTTTCGGCAGGGGCGGCCTTGTATATCGCGTCCACTCAGTTGACGAAACTATTCGGCATAACAGGCGCTCACGGTCAGTTCATCGAGCGTATCTCATACCTGGCGGGACATATAGGCGAGGCAAACCTTTGGGCGGTTTGCCTGGGAGTAGCGGGCATCATCACCCTCGTTGCCGGAGAACATAGGTACCCGAAGCTGCCCTGGCCCCTAATGGTGGTGGTGGGTTCCGTGGGATTGACGAGCATCGCGGGTCTTTCCCAGTTCGGAGTGCGAGTCGTCGGGCACATCCCCACGGGCTTACCAGATTTCACGCTGCCTTCCGTGCCTTTGCCCGACGAGCCGCAAGTTCTGCGGACGGCCATTGCCGTGTTTGTTCTTTCCTATGTGGAAGGAATGAGCATGGCAAGGACTTTCGCATCCAAGAACGGTTATCGCGTCGATGCCAATCAGGAACTCCTGGCTCTGGGCGTCGCAAGTCTGGGAGCCGGTCTCACCCAAGCCTATCCCGTGGCGGGCAGCTTCTCTCGATCAGCGCTGAACGACGCTGCAGGGGCCAAGAGTCAGCTCGCAAATGGAATCGGCGGGGCCTTGGTGGCTCTTGTGGTCCTGTATCTCGCCGGCTTCTTCGCCGACCTGCCGGAACCCATCCTAGCGTCCGTGGTGTTGGTGGCGGTTAGAGGGCTGTTCAGGGTCTCCGCGCTGCGAAAGCTGTACGATCTCAGAAGGGTGGAGTTCTGGACCGCTATGGGAGCCCTCGCAGGGGTTCTGATCCTCGGCATACTTGACGGCGTCATCATCGGGGTCCTGCTTTCGCTCCTCCTCGTCATCGGCCGTGCCTCACAACCCCGCCTGAGTTTGCTCGGCAGAGTGCCCGGTCAACCTCAGTTTTCCGACCTTCGGGAGAATCCGGAAAACACTACCATTCCAGGATTACACATCATTCGCGTCGATGAAGGGATCTTCTACGCGAACGCCGAGTCGATTCAGCAACAGATTACGGCCCTAGTCCGATCAAGCGATCCGCCGACCAAAACCGTGGTCCTGGACATGGAAATGACGAGCGACCTGGACCTCCCCGGTGCGGAGATGCTGGCGGCGCTACGGGAGAAGCTGAGACGGAGCGGAGCGTACCTGCGGTTGAGCAGGGTTCAGCCCGGGGCCCAGGCTCTTTTGGATAGAGCCGGGGTAACGAATCAAATCGGTGAGGAGCATTTCCATTCTCGGACTCTTTATGCCGTGGCCGCCTATCTTACCGAGGAAGGGGCTATGCAAAGAGCCGGCTGCGACATACTCCCGGATTTGGTGAGATGCGTACAGGACCTAGTGGGGGCTCGCTTGGAACGCGCCGGCGACGAGGATCGCCCCGGCCTGGAAGATATCAACAGATCGCTGGAATCCATCCTTCATGACCTGGACAAGCTAAGTTGTCCCGTGGATTGACCGGTTCACGGAAACCGTAATTAAACCCATCGCAAGATAATGGGCGTAATACCGTTTCGAGTTCACGGAAGTGGACTCAGTCCGGGAGCTTGGTCCGGTGTTACTCAGGGGTCTAATGTGTTGCTATAGTGTCACGCGTTGAGAATTGCGGGAACCCTGAACGGTTGAGTGAATCGAAACAAACATCTGTAGCGGGGTCACCGCGCCTATGGGGCATGCACGTCGTATTGCCTCGCCTTATTTGCGGCCGCTGCCGAGGTTCTTGAGAT
>JAZDOF010001091.1:0-3965 GCA_043799015.1 Pseudomonadota bacterium
ACTTTCCGTCATCCGTGATGAGAAGTATCCTGACTCTCTTGTATCCTTGAGAAGTCACGGCATTCAGAACCATCGGCATTCGCCGTTCGAGGGTAAGATCGCCGTCCAGAGCCTTGCGGAATGTGTTGAATTCCTCCCTGCTTGTCACATCGTGTGCCATCTTTACGGCTGCGACGACCTTTCCGCTTCGTCGGAGAGGAAATGCGGTCACCCTGAAACAGATGGGTTTACGGCCTCGAAATTGAGTTGACGTAGGCGATTCTCCGTCCGGGTCCTCAAAGACCCGCAAGACGGGGCAACCCGGGCAGTGCTCGGTTGCCCCGTCGGCAAAGATCTCGTGACAGACCTGCCCCACGGCAGATGCTTGATCCGACAACCCACTCATGGACGCCTGCGCGTCGTTTACGTACAACAACCGCATACGGCGGTCTACGACGCTGATGCCCACCGTGAGCAGCCTTGCCATCTCTCGGAAAACCTTTTGTCCGGCGGCAGGCTGATCGAATTCCTTTTCTATCCGCTCGATTTCGCGCCAAGAACTGATGGTATCAGTAAGCCCTCTATAAGGTGGTTTCCGAAAGAAGGCAAAAGCGCCGGCCTGGAGAACCGATTTAGCGTCGGTCTCTTTTCCGCTGACCGCTACGATCTTCAAACCGGGGTAGCTTTGCTTGAGGTCCCGAAGAGTGTTTATTCCGTCGTCCACCGTCGCATGACCGAACTGGAGATCCGTTATCAGGAAATCATATGGGCCCCCATCCTTTTTAGCCTCACCCAGCAACTCGCCTGCCCCGTCAAGTGATTCGCAGATGTTAATCTCCAGATCCTTCTTGGCGTCCCTAAGCCGGTTCTCAATGGCGAATCTCGCCAACTCGTTATCATCCAGTACCAAAGCTCTTTCGGCAGATTGCCCGCTCATAGTCATGGTCTTCCCCCCACTGCCTTAGGCAGTTCCAACAGAAACGACGTTCCCGAAAAACGGAAGCTTTTGTGAACAGTGATCCTGCCCCCCATGGATCGGGCGAGCAGCCTGCAAAGATAAAGCCCCAGACCCGCACCTTTCTTCCGCGTACTACGAAACGGCTCAAAAGCCCGCTCCCAATCCTTACGGTGGATACCGGGGCCGGTGTCTCTCACGATGATTCTCACGGGTAACCTGAAACTCTCATCGACAACAGCCTCCACATACACCCGAGAGAACGGCCAATCGTGTTCCTCCATTTGCTGGCCGGCATTGAGCATGAGATTCCTCAGGATTTGCTTGCACTTGATCCTTGAATTGGTCAGAGTTACAGGTTGAGACACCTTGATCTTGAAAATGGTGTCCTTACAGTGGCGCTTCTTCAGGTCTCCGGCAACGTCCTCGACGAGGGCTTTCACATCGATTGAGTCCAGGAGTTTTTCCTGCCGGGAGAGGTCAGCGTAAAAGTCAAAAATCTCCAGAATACGACGCCCCCCTTTTTCGAGTGCATCCAAGCCTTTCAACATATCTTTGAGGGCCAATTCCCGATCGGAGCCCTCTCCCTCCTTCTCGAACGTTTCCACACGCTTACGGATCGTCCCGGGGACGTCTGCCATCCCCGTGACCGCATCTCTGATCTCGTGGCCCATGGCCATATACAATCGCCCCATGGAGGAAAAGAGAGCCTCATCGGCCAACACCTTGTCCATGAGACCTCGTTCCAAGAGTCGTGCGATCACAAAGGCCATGTTGTGGGCTCGCCAGTATATTTCATCCGGGATAGAGTCGGACCCGGAGCCAAACACAAACAGGCCGTGTCGGATCTCGCCGAATGTTTCGACCGGGAACCCCGCAAAGGAAGTAAATTCAATCTCCTTCGGGAAATGTCGTTTCCGGGTTTCAGGCAACCGGGATGCGAAAAAAGGCTCGTTGTATAGAATGACGTCCGAGATCGGCGTATGCCGGAGCGTGGATTTGTGGTCCGACCAGGGGATATCGCTCAACCGGTGGCTGCAAAGGCACTCGACTTCATGGCCCACAGTGTCCATGCGCAGAATGGCGGCGCCGAGCTCCCGTTCCCTGCCCTGACACAAAGACCTGAGCGTTCCCGACAACTTGTACTCGATGGATCCATCCGCGGACAGGAAATGCCCGATGGCTCTTGCCTGCTCATCCAGCTTTCCCATGGCCCCCGATGAGGACGTCTTCACCAAGCCTTTGGCGCTCTTGAGAACTTTCTCAACCTTCTCTGCCGTGTATGGCTTTCTTTCAATTTGGATCTCTGGGTCCTTGAACTCATCGCTGGTTACAGAAAGAGATTCTCCGCTGAACGCAGCTACGTAGGCTCCAGGATGGTGTCGTCTAATCTCACTGACCCACTTGGTACTCTTCAGTCCAGGTTCCCAGTGGAACAATCTCTTGTCAAGGAAGACGACATCGAAGTACCCTGGCTCTCGCAAAAGCCTTTCAAATTCCTCTTTGCTCTGGGGTAGCTCATATGAACACCCGATCTCTTTCAGAATCGAGCCAAGCGTTTCTCTATCGGCCCGGCTGTCGTCCACACCCAGGACCCGTAACCGTGTCAAGTCCTCCGTGTAGGATATGATCTTGGATGTATGAACCGCGCCTTTGGCTTCCAACTGAGGGGAGAGTACACTTCCCAGCGTACCCGCCCATGATCTGCCGAACCTGTCTTCTTCCAGGAACTCAAGCGCCAGTTTTTCCAGATGAGTTTCAATACTCAGGACGAAACGCCTGTAGGCCGGCTGAATTTCGGTGATTCTTCCCTCAACATGGTCGCCGACGGCGAACCATTGGGTCAAATCGTGGCTATTTGCTCGGAATCCTTGGGGAAAGGCCAATTCCGCAGGAAGCACCGCGTCATTGAAATCTTCCAAGACCAGATATGCGCGGGTCGGGGTAACATCCCGTACCGTCCCGCGGACAACAGGAAAATCCCCCCTATGAATGGCCTCCTGGTACTTGGCGGCGTCTTGTTTCCATGGGTCGTTATTGGCTCTCTTGACACTGAAGCGCGGCTCGTCGCCGACCGGCGCTCCGTACGGAACAACTTCAATCTCCCGGCCCGGCTCATAATGATCCGCGGGCTTGATACCCCAATCTTTCCAAAAGAGTTCCCGTTTCGGAACGAAGCCTTTCCGTCCCTCAAGCTCAATGACAAGACCGGACTGCAATACTGCGCGAACAGTGGCCTTCATGAGCATTCCCCCGAGCGGTCATATCCCGTGCGTTTTGAAACGTGCCGGTGGCGTGGCGGTTACGCGGCTGAGAATCCCCGAGTATCTCGGTCATGCACGCACCACCCGTGATGGTCTACCCCATTGTGACCTTTATTCCTTAGGATGCCTTAGGCCCCAAGAGTATCTTGGCCGAAGCAGTCTGTCAAGAAAAATCTGCCGACTGAAGGGTAACTTTCACTTGCGCGTGGAAACGGGTGGTCACACCAGGGCCTTCAGTTGCGAAGCCCTCCGCAGATAGTCCCGGGATTTCCCCGTCACCGGCGAGGTAGGACTAAAGGGAATTGGAAGGTGAAAACAAGACGTCGGAGGGGTATGCTTCCGGATTGCGGGCATGAGATCCGACGCTTCCTCGATTCGGCGCCTCCGACGTTCCCGCCGCGCTTCTTCATCGCCCCTGCAACCGTGGTCAATGTGTAGGTGGTTGCGCTGGTCGAGACGAAGTATCGGTCCGGTGTCGCCCCGTTCGCGTCGGTCACGTAGACCCGCGTGGACACCCCCCCCGTGGGTGCGACATACACCACGTCGATGTGGCTGGTTCCGCCCGCAGCCGTCACACTCAGCGCCGTGGGGTACATCGTGACCCCGCCAGCCGGGTCCACCCCGACCACCGTAACCTTGTAGACCCCCGCCGTGATACTCCCGCTGGTGTCATCTTTAGTGGCACTAGTAATGGTTGGGTCTGCCATCGCAATTCGATACTGACCCCCAGTAACTAGGGTTGGTGTTGAAGTATAGGCTGCAACCGT
>JAZDOF010000018.1:0-4502 GCA_043799015.1 Pseudomonadota bacterium
ACCTTCTCGAATCCACCTACGAGTAGGCGTTTCAGATAGAGTTCAGGGGCGATGCGTAAAAAAAGCCTACGATCCAGCGAATGATGATAGGTTTCGAATGGCTTGGCCGTTGCCCCGCCTGGAATGGCCTGCATCATCGGGGTTTCCACTTCGGTGAACCCCCTGCCGGTAAGAAAATCCCGGAGCTGAGAAATGATGCGACTCCTCTTTCTAACGATTTCTCCGACCTCCGGATTGACTATGAGATCGACGTACCGCTGCCTGTACCTGGTCTCCACATCGGAAAGGCCGTGCCATTTTTCCGGGAGAGGACGAATCGACTTGGTGAGGAGTTTGAAGTGGTGGGTCAGTAGACTTAGTTCCCCGGTCCGGGTCCTGAACGGCTTGCCCTCCACACCGATGATATCCCCGACATCCAACTTCTTAAGAAGTCCGTACGAGCCTTCCCCGAGAGATTCCCTGGAAAGATAGGCCTGGAAATCCCCGGAAGCATCCCTAAGTTTCACGAAAGAAGCCTTTCCCATGGCCCGAAAAAACATGATGCGTCCGGCCATGCGTACCGTTGCATCGAGGGGCTCGGCTTCTTTATAGTCGTCAAAGGACTTCTTGAAATCCTCGGCGCTCGTATCGGGAACAAATCCGGTGCTGTAGGGAGAAACACCCAACTCCTGAAGATCGCGCAGCTTACGAAGTCGCGCATCGATAAGGGTGGAGGTTTGTGGCTTCTTTGTCTTCTGAGTAGGTTCTTCCAACTTGGGTGCCTGCCGCGTAATATTCCTTAATCAGACCGGCTTATTATCGTGTCCGCCCGAAAAAGTCAAGCGTATCGCGGATATTTGAAGGTAACCCTTTAGTTATTCGAGAGAACGAACGTACCGGGTTTAGTCCTCTTCGGGCGGTCCAAGGTCTTTGCTCGTAAACGTTCACCGCGCCGGCCCCGGAAAATCAAACCACAAAGGCACCAAGACACGCAGGAGGATTTGAAATGATTGACAAATATCCATTGACTTGCGGATCGTGTCCGCCTGTCAGTACAAGCGGACGCTTGGCCCCGCAGAGATCTGAAAAACATTAGCCTTTGTGTCTTCGTGATTAATTCCTCGTCTGTCGTGGTATCGGAAAGCGTCAGGCATGGCGCAGCGCTATTGCCGGATCAACTCGTATTGTCTTGAACCGAGGCCCAATTCTTCCGCATAACGGAGTTGGTGCGTCCAGTCCACGTTGGGTTGAAGCGCACGCAACTTGTCTTCACCCGGGGCCAGGGCCGAGGTAAGACAGGAGACCGGGTTACCGGGGGCGCTATTGACGAGGTCGGCCGCGGCCTGGTCTATGGCCACCGGATCCAATGACGCGAGGATACCCATGTCCGGAACGATGGCCCGATCCGAAAATGGGGTGCAGTCGCATAGCGGAGAAACGTCCGTCACGAAGGTCATGTAGGCAATCTTGTTCTTCTTCCCTGATATCACCGCCATAGCGTATTCCGTCATCTTTTCCATAAAAACGGGTATGGATTCGTTAAATTGGACCCTTATGGCCCCTTGGCCACATGCAAGGATACACTCAGCGCATCCTACGCATCTCTCCGGGTCGATTCGAGCTTTCAGGGCGCCGCCTTCCTCCAACAGCTCGATGGCCCCGCCCCGGCACCAATCGACACACTCACCGCATCCGATACATTTGCGCGTGGTCACCTTGGGGGATATGTTGGAGTGCTGCTCGAGCTTTCCTTCACGAGAGGCGCAGCCCATGCCGAGGTTCTTCAGGGCGCCGCCGAAGCCGGTCAGTTCGTGCCCTTTGAAATGCGACAAAACCACTAGTCCGTCCGCGTATTGGATATCGGCTGCGACGTGGGCTTCACGCACATGACGACCGCGGATGTTCACGAGCACGCTGTTGTTTCCTCTTAAGCCGTCGGCTATGATGACCGGGGCGGTGGTGATCTCCCTCGTAAAGCCGTTGTCGAACGCCGTGATGATGTGCGAGCAAGCCTCCGTTCGTGACCCCACATAGAGCGTGTTGGTATCGGTGAGGAACGGCTTGGCCCCGAGTTCGGCCAATCGCGTCACAATCCTCTTGACGAACTGAGGCCTGATGTGAGCAGTATTCCCCTCTTCGCCGAAGTGCAGTTTAACGGCGATCAGGTCCTTGGGGGAGAAGAGCGTATCCGGGGCCAAGAGCTCGAACAGGTCGGATGTTTTTCGAGCGACGCTTTTCTTCCAATCCGCCGTTAAGTCGGTTATATATACTTTAGAGGACAAGATATCACCTCCACGAGGTTTATCGAGCTAGGGCCGGTATTATGATATCGTGGGATGGAAACCTCAAGTCGTTTTCGTGCGACGAGACGGCGATCAATGGTATGAGTCGTTAACGACCGTTGCGGTCCCCTTCCGCCGTAGCCGCTCCACGGCGGTCCGAATTGAACGGCTGTTGAATCTCTAGGAAGCGACGACTGCCAATAACGGACTTTTTGAAAGCCGGCACAACACCGGCAGGAAGCGGACGAGTCGGGCCATGAGAGACAGAATCGGCGAAATGCTCCTGAAACAAGGAGTAATAGATGAACAACAGCTTGAGGCATGTTTTGATCACACGCGCTCACAAGGGGGCAAGGTATTTTCCGCCTTGGTGAAGCTCGGTTTTCTCACGGAAGACGACCTCATCGAGCATTTATGTCGTCTAACGGGCAATGCCACGGTCACGCTCGATGATATCGAGGTGGACCCCGACGCGGTAAGGATTATCACGCCCGAGGAAGCCCAAAAGCACATGGTCATTCCATACGAGCAGGTGGATAAGACCGTGCGCCTGGCCGTAGTGGATCCGACGGACTTCAACGTAGTGGAAATGTTGGAGTTCAAGACGGGCTGCAAGGTCGAGGTCAGTATTGCCAAGGAATCCGAGTTAAGAAAGGCCATCGATCAGTACTACGATACCGGCCAGGAAATGAACCAGGCCTTGGAGGGCTTTGACGACGACGATATGGAGGCCATCACCGCCGAAGCCGCAGAAGCGGATAGTGACGGTTTGGCGGCAGCGGAAGACGCCCCTGTGGTGAAACTCGTGAACTACGTGTTGAACGAGGCCATAAGACGAAAGGCCAGCGATATCCACATTGAGCCCTATGAGAAGAAGTTCAGAGTTAGGCTTCGTGTAGACGGCACCCTGTCGCAACTGATGGAACCCTCCTTGAAATACAAGAATGCCGTGGTGAGCCGCATCAAGATCATGTCCAAGCTCGATATAGCCGAGCGACGTCTCCCCCAGGACGGACGCATTAAACTGAAGTTGGGCAAGGGGCGTGACATGGATTTCAGGGTATCCGTCCTACCCACCTTGTTCGGCGAAAAGATCTGTATGCGGCTTTTGGACAAGTCCAATCTCCAGCTGGATATGACGAAGCTGGGGTTTGACGATAAGCCGCTTAGGGACTTCAAAGAAGCCATACACAAGCCGTTCGGCATGGTCCTGGTCACCGGTCCCACGGGGTCGGGCAAGACCACCACCCTGTACAGCGCCCTCTCTGAATTGAACAAGCCCACCGAAAACCTTTCCACTGCCGAAGACCCTGTGGAATTCAATCTTTACGGCATCAATCAAGTTCAGATGCACGAGGAAATCGGTCTCACCTTTGCCGCGGCCTTGAGGTCGTTCCTAAGACAAGACCCGGACATCATAATGGTCGGTGAGATCCGGGACTACGAGACTGCGGAAATAGCGGTCAAGGCGGCCCTGACGGGGCACTTGGTGCTTTCCACGCTTCACACCAACGATGCGCCCCAGACGGTAAACCGACTCCTGAATATGGGTATTGAGCCGTTTCTCGTGGCCAGCTCCGTAAACCTCATCCTCGCCCAGAGACTGGCACGAAAGGTCTGTTTGAACTGTCGGGAGGAGATCGAACCGGCGCCTGAAGCGTTGAGGGACATCGGCGTGAAGATGGAGGACATCGGCACCTTTCCGATGTACAGGGGAAGAGGCTGTTCGATATGCGGAAACACCGGGTACAAGGGCAGGGTGGCCTTGTATGAGGTTATGCCGATGAGCGACGAAATCAAGGAGCTCGTACTTGCCGGCGCCACGTCGCTGGAGATCAAGAGAGAGGCCATCCGAATCGGCATGGACTCACTGCGTATAGCCGGCATTAAGAAACTCAAGGAGGGCACGACCACCATAGAGGAACTGGCGCGATGCACCATGGCCGACTAGGTGGTCCATGCCGAAGCCGACTATTATTGTACCGGCCGTTGGGAATCCGTTGTTGCAATGTGGGGCAAACCGGGCTCTCATGGGAAGCCGCCATGTAACCGGGGCGCGGCGGTAAAGGCGGCAGCGGACTCGGCGAGGCCGAGGCCGCGCACTCTGCCGTTTTCTGCGGGAATATGCGGATACATTCCCGGTCGAATCCAGTTTGAAAGGAAATTCCAAGTTGGGCAGCCTTCACGACTTTCTAAAGGAGATGGTTGAAAAGGGGGACTCGGACCTCCATATTACCCCCG
>JAZDOF010000285.1:0-5901 GCA_043799015.1 Pseudomonadota bacterium
CCCACGGGCCGCCCGGAGATCCAAGAGAGTGCTCCATTTGGATAAAGGAGTGCTTGCCGGCTCGACCCCGGAGGATTATTGAGGAACCACGCTCGTGGTAATCGTTCAGTACGACCGTTCGGGGAGTTCGGCCGGCGGGACGGGTACGTGGGACCGGCCGGTTCCGCAAATATGTTCCTAATCTGTAACCATTCACTCTTGTGAGGCAGGCTTGCCGGCCTGCCGAGATCGGACTAAGAAAAATTCACAGGCTGGAAAGCCTGCGCCACGTTGAGATTGGAATGTCCCCCCTCGAAAGTGAATGGGTACCCTAATCTTTATTTTTTCTTACTCTTCGGCGGGCATTTTTCGTCCTTCATCTTTTCCGCCATGTCTCTTGTGGCGAATGGGCCAGCGATGGTTTTGGGGGTCTTGTCAGCGGCTTGTAGTACCCTGCACGACCCGTCCTTGGCTTTTATCACGAACCAGGGCTTGGTTCCTTTGTCCGCCGCTCCGGCGGCGAGGACCCACACCAAAGTGAGCAGAAGGGCCGTCAATAATCCCAATCGCCTGATCATACGCATGATTTTTTCCTCCGACCTTACGGATTGTTGAGCGAAAACGTGTAACACGAAAGATGTCGGTCGGCAACAAGGAATTTCACGGCCCCCCGGAATGGGCCGACCCGATGACCTATTAATTCATTTCAACGATATCCAGCCCTCGGGGGTCAAGCCGGAAGTCCATCACGGTCCCTCCCGCTTCGCATATGGCCGCCTCCACCGCAGCCTTCCTGTGGGGAGGAACGATGTTGACTATGCATCCCCCTCCGCCCGCGCCGCACACCTTACCCCCCGTTGCGCCGGCCTCACGAGCCGCCAGTATGATCGCCTCCACGTTCGGGGTGCTTATGCCGGGGGCCAATTCTCGGCGAAGGTTCCACTCCCGTTCCACAAGCGGGCCCAATTCGTCCAAATTGCCGGCGAGCAGAACATCGGCCGTTTCACGCGCCACATCCCTGATTGCGGCAAGCCTGTCACGGACCCCGTCCACGCCGTCGATAAAGCGTTTGACCATTTCCCAGTTGTTTTGGCCTGAGAACCGCGTTTCTCCGCAATATGACAGGACCATCATCTGCTCGAGACCTGCGACCGTTCCGTCCGCCGGGGGGGACCGACGGCCCTCGAATCCCTTGTACCCGAAATCTATTACTGAAATGCCGCCATAACAAGCCGATACGTAATCCTGTTTGCCTGCGGGAACGCCCATGGCCGCGGTCTCGATCCCCGCCGCAAGACTAATGAGCGACCGAAGGTTTTCCACACGACCGCTAAGACGTCCCAGACCGGCCAGGAGGGCCGTCAGCAAGGCGCTGGACGCCCCGATTCCGGAACCCACGGGGGCCTCATTCCGAGTCCTGACCTCAATGGGACCCGGCGGCGGTACGGCCCGTACAGCTCGACAGACAAGACCCAGAGGTCCGTCCGGACGTAGGTCCGACACGTACGGTGCGGTCACCGATTCGCCCATATCCTCCGAGACGATGGAAAACATGTCGTCGCAGGGGGTACTGAGCATCACTCTGCTGCGGATGTTCACGGCCACGTTCACCGTGCATCCCCCTTCGAGGATCAGATAAAGGGGGTAGATGTCCGTGGTGCCTCCCGCAAGATCTATTCGGTTGGGTGTGGAAACGCTGATTTGCATACTAAAACGAACTCCAAGCTTTCGATACGGGTGAGGACCGGCCGTCGGTCTTACGGGTTGTTGAAGCCCGAAAATCAAACTACAAAGCCTCAGAGGCGCGAACCACCATGACCGGGATCGGTGCCTCCTCAGTACCCCAGGTCCTCGCTCAGTAATATAACGGTAATCCGGCTTAACATGGGCTGCCGGTGAATAATGCTCGTGATGCGGCAAATGCGTTCCGGCGAGTCGCAATCCATGCAGTATCCCGTTTTCACACAGGGCGTCTTCCGGTTCAGACTCATGGCGCGAATGGGGGCGGCCCTTTCCTCGATCCTGGCTATGGCCGCTTCAATATCGGGTACTATTTTGTTCACTCCCGCCACAAGTATGACCTTCTTGGGGCCGAAGGCCATGGCGTTGACCCGGTTTCCCGCGCCGTCTCTATTGACGATTTCACCCGACATGGTGACCGCGTTCGTGGACGCGAGGAAAAGGTCCGCGGTCATTTGGTCCTTGCGGCATTGAAGTTCCTCGGGAGTCCCCAGCTTCAGCGCCCAGTGGTCGTATATGGTCTTGCCCGCCTTTTCAAGCATGGGGATAACCCCAAGAGCCCTGACGGTGTGAGTCCCCGCGATGCCGACGGAAGTGCAATCCGCTGCCATGTCCATGATGGTCGCGGCAGCCTCTTCCCTCGAACGGCATGAAACGGCCCCGAACCCGTGTTTCTTCAATGCCTCAATGGTGGTGTCCACCATGATGCCCGTGTGATCTTGAACAAATCGGTCCACTGTATCCTCCTTTCGTTTTCGTCCCGGCAGACATTATCACAAACCGAGGAAGACGCGTAACGGGGACGGTTCATGCCGACAGGCCCGTTCAAGGGAGCCTCGGGGGTTACCGCGATTTCTCCGTCCGTCCGATCCCGGTGTCGTGACGCATGGGGCACCATTCAGTCGGTTGGGTGCCCTTGATGAACGGCTCTTTGGCGACATGAGGGCATACCGAGGTGGACCTCAAACCGGATTCCAAGCAGACGTTACGTTTGACGACTTTTTCCGGCGGATCGGCGGAAGCGGGAGTTTCGGCGACGGCCGCGGACAAAACGGACTGAAGCAGCCCTTCCATTTTTTTCCTGTCGAATGTGCGCCCTTTGACACGACAAAGTACTAAAGCGTTCGAGCGGTACACAACTCCCCACGTTCCATCCCGGTCCACCGCAGTGAAAACGGCCGGCTCTTTCTGATGGGCACTATTGGTTTTGTTTTTGCGGGCCGGCGCAGCCGGCGTCTTCATGAGCGAGTCGACAAGATAGATCACGGCCGGGTCCGCCGAAAGGCTCATTCTACCGGGTGCCGGGGTCCGGCTCGTATCAAAGGAGGTCGCTCCCGTATTGGGGGTCCCTGAATTACCCATAGCGGCCACTCTGCCGTAAGCCGCCGCCACGGAAAGAGGCGCGATGGGGTCGATGGCGATTTCCGCATTTTCCGCCGGATGTGCCGTTACCCCGAACTCCTGAAGCATATCCGCGATTTTTCGCGTACCCACGGACCGGATCAACGCGTGCATCAAATCCGCTGGTCGATCCCGAAATGCCTTACGGAACGGAATCGTCCGTCCGGGAGACCCGATAACGGGAACAGGGGAGGCGAGGGTGAATTTCACCGCATCTTTTTGTTCCGGTGAAAGCCCCGGCAGCGCAAGCAAGGGCAGGAGGCAATCCGGCTCGGTCGTCTCGCCCGCCCACTGATCCGATATCGGTTGGATATAAATCACTATTCTACCCGAGGTCGGGTCCAACAGGATCAGGTGCGCGTCCACCGGGGAATCACCGGGACCGCGCAGCAGGTCCAAGGCCAGTTGCTGCCGGACAGGGTCGAGGGTCGTAATCACGTCCTGTTTGCCGGGCCCTGCGGTCGTCCCGATTCCCGATCGTTCCATCTCATCTCTGACCAAACCTATGAACGCCGTTGCTCTGACCGGTTTGACCGCGGGCCTCAACATGACAACAGGGGTCTTCGACGCCTGTTCATAGGACTCCTGCGATATCTTACCGGCCTTCAGGAGGAGACCTAGAATGGCATTCCTCCTCTTAAGGGCCCTTTCCGGATGTGCACGAGGATTGATGACGTTGGGGGCCCTGATCATGGCTGCTAGGAGCGCGCACTGGGCAGGGTCCAGTTCCGATTGGTCCTTACCGAAGAACGCTTGGGCCGCCTCTCCGACCCCTTTCACGGCGAAAGCTCCCCAGTTTCCGAAATAGATCCTGTTAAGGTACGCGTTGAGTATGATGTCCTTACTGTAGAGGGCATCCGCTGCAACGGCCAGAAAAGCGTCGTTGACCTTACGCCAAAGAGTCTTTTCAGGATAGAGCAGCGCCATTTTCATAAGTTGCTGGGGGATCGTGCTCCCCCCTTCCGCATATCTGCCGGCCTTTATGTTGGCCCATAGCGCACGATGAATGGAAATTGGGTCAATGCCGATGTGGGAGAAGAACCGTGAGTCTTCGGTAAGTACTATGGCATCCTTCAGCAGAGGGTTGATCGACTCGAGAGGGATGGGGCGGCACAATTCGCGTACGTACCCGGGAGGCGGCAGTATTTCCAGCAACTCCGGTTCAAGGATAAGTCTGTCCGAAGGTTGCAGTGCGCGTTCCAACTCTATGGAACGAACCTTGCCTTCTCCGATGAGTATCCGTACCGGACCGCTCAACACTCCCCGGTCGGCCAAAGGGGAGTGTCGGAAGCAGACTCTGATCGTCGATCCGTCCCACGTCCATTGTCCTACGGCGGGGTTCGGCGCGTTCGTTTTCTCGTACCCCAGGCGATCAAGACGCTCGGCCGGTCGTATGCGCTCGATCTCGTCCCCGACTCGGATAACGAAAGGAGCGGCGTGAACGAATAGCGGCCATCGCCGGAGCTTGACTTCAAAGGCCCAAACCACGGCAACGGCGAGGACCAGCATGTACACCGCAAAGAGTGCCGCCAACCCGTAAAGGACCTTTTTGATTGGGGATAGGAACCGCTTTATTTGCAGGGGCAACCGTTCCCCTTTCGTGCCGCCCGTCATGAAAATTCAGGCTGCGGAAATATCCTACAAGAAACGTATTCCCCTCGACACGCTTCGACGTGTCGGTGAATCGCCACCCAGGTCCGGCCCCGAACCGTGGAAAAAGCGCGGTCCCGCCGGCTTCGCCGTTTTCCCCGGTGGGGGCCGTTTGATCAGTTACGGCTCATCAGATGGCCCACGGCGCGATCAAGGCCGTCCAGAGTAAGCTCAAACATGCCGAAAACATTTGAGATAGCCCCAACGGTACGGGTCATCGGCCAAAGTCGTAGGGGCGTGGGGTTGAGCCATGCGGAATGCCGGAACAGCCCGGCCAACAGCTTGAGCTGATCTATGCTGGGTCTGCCGCTACGCTCCGATATATAGATGGAGCCGTCGGTGGCGAGAAGCTCGTACGGGGCCATGCTTGCGTCGCCCACTATGACCAGTCTCGTCTCCGGGTCCCATGTGGCCAAATCATCTACGCGCAGCGGCTTGTATCGCCTTTGAGCGTCTTCCCACACAAAGTCGTAGATGGTGTTGTGGAAGAAGAAGGTCTTGACGTCCTTGAACTGGGACCGTGCGTAATCAAACAGGGTTTGAACCACTTCAACGTAAGGGTCCATGGACCAACCGCCGTTGTCGATCATAAGCACAACCTTCAGACGGTCCCGCAAGTCACGATCGAACACTATTTCGATTTCTCCGCAGTTATTGGTCGTGGCGCGTATGGTTTCGTCCACGTTGACCCTATTGCGGGGCCCGACGGGAACCATGCGCCGGAGGCGCTTGAGGGCTTCCCCGATCTGCGACTGCGACAATGGCGCGTTTATCGAGTAATCCTTGTAACGGCGTTCGAGGGCCACCTTGACCGCCGACTTGTTCATCGAGCGACCGCCGACCCTCATCCCGCCCGGATGATGACCCGAATGCCCCACGGGCGACGTGCCCCGCGTTCCTATCCAACGGCTGCCGCCGTGGGGAGCTTCCGTTTGTTCCTTGAGCCGGTCCATGAAATATTTGATGAGATCTTCAGGGGACATCTTGGCGAGCTCTTCCCGGCTGAGTCCCAGCGCGTCGGCCAGTTCATCGGGGTGCTGAAGCCATTCGTTGAGCATCGCACGCGCCGCCTCGTCAATGTCCACTCCCTTGAAATCCGGCAGTTCAGCCCCCCGAAAGGCATGGGCGAAA
>JAZDOF010000144.1:0-3519 GCA_043799015.1 Pseudomonadota bacterium
CGATATCAGCCGCCGTTCCACCGCTTGTTTCAGAAGCTCGTGCAGTTGTTCGTTCAGGACGTTCTCGTCCTGCGGGGATTCTTCAGGCTCGAGCACAAACTCCCAATAAGCCCGTTCGCGGTACTCATGGAGTTTCATGTCTACCACGAGATTGTGGCCGCCCGGAAGCTTATGGATACCCGTGAAAATGGTTTGAGGCGATGGGATGAAACCGTACGCGAAATATTTCTTTAGACCCAACTGCGAAACTGACGCGGTAACCCGGGAATGCTTCAGCAATGCGGTAAGTTCGGAGGCAAAAGCGAATGTACCATTCTGTCTGGTGTAGTAGATCGGTTTCTTTCCAAAACGATCTCGGCTGAGGAAAAGACGGTTCGATGATTGGTCGTATATAGCGAAGGCCCACATACCATTGAGGTGAACCGGTAGGTCCTCGCCCCATTGTCTATACCCGTGAAGAAGAACCTCGGTGTCGGAATGGTGTGTCCTGAACACATGACCGAAGGATTCCAACTCTCTCCGCAACTCGGGATAGTTGTAGATTTCTCCATTGTAAGTTACCACAAGCCGACCGTCCGAGGTTTGCATCGGTTGGTGCCCGGTCTCAAGGTCGATGATGGTCAAACGCATATGCCCCAAGTACAAACGGGCCGGCGGATAATGCCGGTGGCCGGCGGCGTCCGGACCCCGGTGAATCATGGCCCCCATCATTGCTTGGAGATCCGAATTATCTCCTGCCCCGGCAAAACCGCAAACACCGCACATCGTTCAATCTCCGTCGAAATTGCGGGTTCGGGCAATGGAGTATGGTGTTTTATTCTGTGCCTCGAAATAGGTGCGCATCAGTATTTCCGCCGTAAGTCCCGCTAGAACCGATTGGACGCCGATCAGAACACAAAGGACCGTAATTGAGGGCAAAGGAGTTTCCACAAAAGATTTGCCCCCAAAAAACTTCAAGTAAACCATCAATCCGAACATCGCCAGTGCTGATGCGAAGCACAACAGCCCGAACGTGCCGAAAACATACATGGGTTTCTGGCTGTAGCGGTCTAGAAACCTGATGATGATGATATCCAACATGACTTTCACGACCCGTTCCAGACCGTACTTGGACTTGCCTGCGGTTCGGTGATGGTGGGCTACGACTATTTCAGCCACTTTGGCCCCCTGCCAGGCGGCGTAGACCGGGATATAGCGGTGCATTTCGCCGTAAAGGTGCAAACCGTTGAAGACATACCGGCGGTACGCTTTTAATGTGCAGCCAAGATCATGAATCCTGACGCCGGTAATTAAGGATATCAGCCAGTTGGCTACACGACTGGGTAAAATGCGTCGGATGGGGGCGTCCTGTCGATCTTTGCGCCACCCTGAACAGACGTCATAGCCTTCCTCCAGCTTGGCCATAAGGCGGGGGATATCGGCCGGATCGTTCTCCAGATCGCCGTCGATAGTGACCAGAGTATCCCCGGTGGCCGCGTTGATGCCGGCCATAAGCGCAGCCGTTTGACCGAAATTTCTGGTGAAGTGGATGATCTTGACTCTGGGGTCTCCAGCCGCGATGGCGTCCAGCTCTCCGGTCGATCCATCCACGGATCCGTCATTGACCATAATGATTTCGGTGTCAGCCTTTATTTGCTCCAAAGCCCCGCGGATTTTCTCATATAGAGGAAACACATTCGAGGCCTCGTTGTAGATGGGAACGATAATTGAAAGGTCAGCCATTCATCTCGCCATTGCCTACAATTACTAATGTCCTGTCTTCATTGAAGACAGGTTGAGGTGAGTTCAGCAAATCAACTATAGGGAGCCGCCTTGCCCCCAGAGCGGCTCGACCGCCGTACCATTCACTCGAAACCCTTCCCCGGTGACGTAGGGATGCGACCATCAATCCGAGGCTTCCATCCGGACATCCCCGTCCTTCGAATTTATAGAATCCACAAATACCACACATGTATAGGCTTCTCTCGGGTGTCCTATGAAAGGTCTCCATACTAGACGATTCTCCGCATGAAGCCAAGGAGATTGTTAATTCTAAACAATATCATTATGTTGATCCTACTGATTGCAACGCTGATCTTATGTGCCGCTTTTCGCAATACATTCGGCCATGTAAGGAACAAGCTTGGAAAACCCAAGAAAATGAGCCCACATGGGGGTCGCGTCGGCAATCACTCCCCAGGAATTGTGATCGCCCATCCGGGCAATCTCTTCTCAAACATGTAGCAGAAACTCTCTTGACTCTATTTATGCGCGGAAGGTATTTTACGATCCCAATGTCACCGCGAAATCTCGGAGTGAGTCATGAGCAACTCGCATCCCTTTCTTCCCGTTTGCACATGGCCCCGGACGAATGCCGCTCCCGTTGCGACCTCCGATTTCGACCGGAGTAAGTAATGCAGCTCAACCAAGACGGGGCGGAGTTACCGGTCGAGGGATCGGGAAAAAAGATGGACCGAAGGGAGCGGCAAGCCGTGTGGTTTCTGGTGGCGATAGTGGGTTTGTTCGCCGCTGTCTCGACTGCGAATCATTTCTATGAGCATCATATCCGGGCCACTCCCTTAATGATTGCCGCCCGCGCCGGAGACATGGAGGAGGTCTTACGACTCCTCAACGAAGGGGCCGAAGTCAACGCCACGAGCCCGAGCGGGTACACCGCTCTGCATTACGCAGCTTCCAAAGGCCATGCAGACTTAGTGAGACTGCTACTCCGACACGGCGCCGATCCGGATCTTCGAGAGGCCGGTGCTGAACTCACCATTCTCATGAGTGCAGCCAAACAGGGGCGCGTGGAAGTTGTCAAGGCTCTTTTGGAGGGCGGGGCCAAACCCGGTCGGCACAGCTTCGGCAGAACCGCTCTATTCGAGGCCGGAGCCAATAACCAACAGGAAGTCGCAAGACTACTGGAACACTATGGCGCCCAAAAGTAGAGTTCCGGGCGGAAAGCGGTTCTGTGGTCGGCAAAGTACTCATAGGCTTAGTAGAACAGCGCTTGATGAGGCTGTCGGTTCTTCTTGTGTGCTTCCTATCCTACCAACTCGTCAGCTCCGGAGTCGGGTATGTTAAGGTGTGAGTCTCTACATCCGAGACTAAGATTCCTATCTCTCCTGATTACCTGCTTCCTTGCCTTACTATGCGCGGATCTGTTGATCAGCCTCCGGACCGTGAGGCTGGAGATGCAGTGGGACGTTCAGACGGACGGCGGGGTACGCGTTTCGTGGAAAGACCACGGACAGGACTATGTCCAAGAGCGCAGCGTGAACGCCCCAATCGAGAAATTCCAAACAGGCTGTGTCCTCAAACTGATGACCTGGGGCCGGCCTGAGTTCCTTCGCCTGGAATACAAAGGCGGTGCCGGTGGACTGAGTCTGAAAACACTCAAATTACGGCAGTACGGGTTTGGTACGGTTGACCTACTTGCGGCGAGCAATCAGCTTCATTGTACCGTGGGCCTGAATCGAGAGCTCATCGAAGGCAATTTGAGGACCGGTCAAGGCGGCTGGGCTTTGGCGCTGGAACCGG
>JAZDOF010000286.1:0-2306 GCA_043799015.1 Pseudomonadota bacterium
ATTCGCCCATGAGGTAGAAGAGTTTCCTCTGCGCTTGCGTCGTTCCCAGATTCACAAGTCACCATGATTTGAGAATGAAGATCTTCATGTAAGCCTTTATACACCAAACCGCGAAGGAAACCAGGCGGAATCCCATAAACGGGTCGAAGCGTTTGATCGCCTTCATCAATCCTATTGTGCCTTCCTGCACCAAGTCCTGTACGGGAAGCTTGTAATTCCGATACTGAAACGCAATCTTCACGACAAAAGGCAAATGTGAGACAACCAGTTCCTGGGCGGCGTCGCGGTCCCCTGTTTCGCGGTAACGGACTGCCAACTCATATTCCCGTTCCGGGGACAAAGGCTTGATCTGCTTGACCTGCCTGAGAAAACTGTCAAAACCTGTTGTCTTTACAGGGTAATTCATTTACCCCTCCTTCGCCTGAGGAACGCCGATCTTGAATCCTCCCCGACGATCCGGGCGAGGCCGGCCCGGGCGGGGGATCTCTCCGGACTTCATGATGTCCGCTTCCCCTGACCGGCGTTTCCGTGTATTGTCTCCAGGTGAACCCCTGGTTGTATAATTAGATGCACAGGGGACGAAAAGGTTCCAAAAAGATTTTCGCGTTTATTGCATCTAAACTCTCCTCGTTCCAAGGCTCTGCCTGGGAACGCCTATTTTCCCGGCTCTGTCCGGCTTGGTAGGGGCGACCGGCGGTCGCCCCAGGGCGAATGCCATTCGCCGCTACAGACCTATGAGATGGTGCTCACGAATGCTCAAATGAATTTGCCGGGGTTGAGGATTCCCTTCGGGTCCAGTCCCCGCTTTATGCCGCGGGTGACCGCGATGGCCACCGGGTCCAGTTGGAGAGGCAACAACCGGGCCTTCGACATACCGATCCCATGTTCCCCGGAAAGCGTGCCGTCAAGAGCGAGGGCTTCCCGGTAGATCTCCTCCACGGCCTGTTTGACCCGCTCCGCCTCATCCTCGTCGCGCTTGTCGAAAACCACCAAAGGATGCAGGTTGCCGTCGCCGGCGTGCGCAACCACGCCGATCTTCACGCCGTGACGGTTCGCGCTTTCCCTGACCTTACGGATCATCACGGGCAGGTTGGAAACCGGTACGGTGGCATCTTCCATGACAACCGTCGGCCTGAGCCGCGACATCACGGAAAAGGCCGCCCGTCGTGCAGTCCAGAGGGATTGAGCCTCGGCATCGTCTTTGGCCGCAATGACCCTGGCGGCATTGTTGGCCTTGAGCACGCCTTCAATGCGTTTCACCTGAGGGTCGAGACCTTCCGGCTCCCCGTCCACCTCCACGAGCAGCATTCCCTCCACATCCGCGGGCAGCCCCAAGTGAGCATCGGCCTCGACCGCAGAGATCACCACGTCGTCAAGTAATTCCAGGGCGGACGGCACTATCCCGGACCCGATGATATCGGCCACTGCCTTGCCGCTGTCTTCAAGCCTCGGGAAATCGGCGCGCAGAGTCCTCGTCGCCTTGGGTTTGGGCACAAGGCGCACCGTGATCTCCGTGATGACACCCAACGTGCCTTCGGATCCGCAAAACAGGTGCGTCAGGTTGTATCCGTCCCCGTTTGAAAAGTCTTTCTCCCGCACCTGGAGAACGTCTCCATTGGCAAGCACCACGGTCAAACCGGTGAGATAGTCTCTCGTTACCCCGTATTTCACGGTCTTTGGACCGCCGGCATTGGTGCATACGTTCCCGCCCATGCTGCAGACCATCCAAGAACTCGGATCCGGGGGATAGAGGAGTCCCAACCGGGCTGCGGCCATTTGAAAATCGTGGTTGATGACGCCGGGTTGTACTACGGCACGGTAGTGTTTCACGTCAATGGACAGGATCTTGTCCATCCGGGACAGTGCCAACACAATGCCGCCTCTCAGGGGAACCGCCTCGCCGGCCAGATTCGTGGCCGATCCGCGTGCGGTGACCGGGACGCCTTCACGGTACGCGATCCGCATGACGGCCGAGACCTCCCGTGTGGTCAGGGGAAAAATGACCAAATCCGGCAGGTGCTCCGCGGTGTACGCGTCGTAGGAGTATGCCACGAGATCTTCCGGTCTGTCCGTGGCCCTTTGTTCCCCGACGATTCCGGCCAATTCGGCTTTGATATCGGTTTGCATGCAACGTCCTTCACCTGATCATGACTCGGCGCTTGGTAATCGTTCAGCGCGGACGACACTTCGAAAGATGAAGACAAAGAAATCACACCACAAAGACACCAAGACACAAAGGATCAGAAGAGCAGTTTTCAAGGGAGCCTTCTTCAGTAATGGGACTTCCGGCTCGAGACTCGGGATCG
>JAZDOF010000287.1:0-3212 GCA_043799015.1 Pseudomonadota bacterium
CAATCCCGGCTTCTCGATGGTGGACCCTTTCAGGGTCCAGAGGTCTTTTTTTTGGGATTCGCCCTCCGTGGGTTCAAACCCACGGCTACCGTTGGGCAGCCCCTTCGGGGCAAAGAGAGTCGCTCGAAATACGTCACCGTAATGAGGAAGCGGAGCACTAAGCCGTGATGTGATCCGCGTACATCCTCTTGAACAGAACATACTCGGCGCATTGCTCTCCCACACATACCTTCAAGCCCAGGTCTTCACACTTCATGGTAAAATGCATCAGCCTCACGACCGTGTCCGGGGAAGGCCGCTCGTCTTGAGACCCGAAATCCGAGTGCGGAGTTGCCATGAAAGGGTACACATTGACAACTTCCAAGTAGCGTCGGTGATCCGCCATGAACCGAATCGTCTCCTCGTAATCCGCTCTTGTTTCTCCCGGGGCGCCGACCACAATTGAGGGAGCGGGCACAATTCCTGCGTCGTACAGCCGTTTGATGAAATCGGACATCTGTTGCGAGGTGATACCTTTGTTGACTGCACGGAGTGTCTTGTCGCTTCCGGACTCCAATCCGAAGAATATCATGCGGCAGCGGGCCCGGCCAAGGGCCTCGATCTGTTCACCGGAGAGGTCCGCTCGGGACATCCCGCACCAGGGCAGGCCCAGCCGCTCGATGGAGCCGCAAAACTCCATCAGATTGTCCCCGTTGATTGAATTGTCCCGGCAGACCAGCACCTTGGGCGCGTATCGATCAACGAGTATTTCCAGTTCCTTGATGACGATCTCCGAGGACCTCTCGAGGTACCCGGCGTTCCATCCCTTACAGAGCGAGCAGAACCGACATCGTGCCCAGGAACACCCATGTTTCAAGACAAACGGGACGAGGTCGAACAGGTATTTTTCTCTGTGCTCGTACGCCGGCGTCGGCAAAACGTCGTACATGACGGGACCGGCCTCGGCCTGCACGGCAAAAAGATCGTTCAAGTGTGCCACATGCACCAAATGCTGCTTCAATTCCCGTTCATCGGTCCAAGCACCCAGGGAGTTGCTGAAGAAAACTACATTAGTTTCGGGCGAAATCCGTCGGATGGAGCTCGTGAGCCGCAAGACGGCTTTTGTGGGGACAGTAGGAAACCAGGCGGGCGCGGTTACGTACACCACATGATATGAATTCCAAGGTATTTCGTCATAGTACCCGTCAATCCGGTCCTCCAACACACTGTATAGGGGCTGGAGATGCATGGTTTCCCATACCACCGAAGTGTCGTCCATGGCGCGGAGCACCGCGTTGAGCCCGTCTCCATGTCTGCCATGGATTTCGGCATTCAAATCGATCACGTCCAGATCATACCTCTGCGCTAAGACAGCGGCCCCGTAACCCAAGAAACAACTGGGGTGAAACGGTAGATGGGAAAGGCAGGGCGTTACGAGAGCGGCCTTGCGGGGGGCGTTTCTCCCGGGAGTCCCGCCGAGACTTCCGACAAGGCCGGATTCCTGATAGGTCATGTACGATGTCTCCACCTTCCGGCACGGTGCGCGAAACTACGTCGCCCGGGACACTCCACGTCCAACAGGAAGGCTTCCGTGCAGTTCATGCTATGGTATCGTGAAGCGAACGCAGGAGCCGAGTTTGCATCCGCCCGTTATCCGAGAACCCGCGAGGCGGGCGGGGATAAACCCCGCCCCTAAGACACCGCGCGCTATGATCATCCCCATGCAGTACGTTTTGAAACGGTCTCTTCAGCACACGGCCTATTCAATGCTCTCTTAATACTTTACGCTAAAGTCGCACTTTATTCTGATGTCGCCGGCGGCGGCGGTCGTCAGCATCTTGCCGGCGTCATCAGGACTCACGCCACTGTAATCCTTGGCCAAAAAAAACTTCAGCAGCTCTTCCTGTGTCATTCCGGGTTTGTAAAGTTCTGCCAGGAATTCGTCGCACAGTGACTGATTCCTGCTGATTTCCTCTAGGAAATCCAAGAAGTTTCCTTTCGACATTTCGTCTCCTTTTCTTTCGGTGGTATGGGGCATCCTTTCACGACGTACCGGAATCGCTTGATCGGGCGCCCAAATGTTGCACAAGACAAGAGAACCCTTCGGCCCCGTCATCCCAAATGATTGCCGCGTCCGTCAAAGAACGGGTCACCCATTGGACGAGGCCAGGGCCAACACTCTCTTGCAGTAGGGGACATCCTGAACCATATCCCTAAACCATTCCGAAGGCCTTACCATGCCTTCTCCCGCGCAGAGGCGCGAATGAACGCAATCCCCGCAAAAAGACGAATCCTCTGAAACCGCGTTACCGTACGCGTCCGAGTCGATGATGCTCCCCAGAACGCCCGGTTCGTACATGCCGAAATCATCCATTGTCGAATGAGCGAGCGTCACGCGACGATCCGCGGTTATCATGACGCTTCCCGGCTGATACAAGGGCTGGGACCGGGGTAACCAGGGCATCTTGAGAAGCTTTGAAGCCGCGGAAGCCAGCGGATTGTTCAATATGTCCGCTTTCAAGCCGTACAGGTTGAGAAGCGACACCGTACGGACGAGTCTGAGAAAGTCGTCGGGGTCTAGGACTTCGCCGGACAGATCCAAGACGTCTTCCCGCACTCGTATGAGTTGTATGAAGATGAGCCCGGTTAAGTCGGGAAAAGCACGAAAAACACCGTCCGCAAAGCTCGGAAGATCCCCGAGGAGACTCTTACGAACGGTGGTGAATATGTACACGGGAAGGCCGGCGTTCAATGCATTGTCGATACCCTGGAGTGCCGATTCATATGACCCGTCCCCTCTGACACGGTCATGCAGCGACCTTGGGCCCTCAAGGCTAACGGAAACGGCAAGACCGTCATAGGCCGAAAGCTCCCGGGCCATACCAGCCGTAAGCAACGTGCCGTTGGTGTTCAAGAAAGTGGTCCGGTATCCCAGGCCGAACGCGTAATCGAGAATGCCGAGTAAGCCGCCCCAGAGAAGAGGCTCCCCGCCCGTAATGTGGAGCCGTCGGTAACCGATTTCGTACCCCTCCCGAACCAGGGTGCGGACAAGATCGGGGTCGAAACTTACGCGCCCCGCTTTCCGCGCGCGGACGAAGCAATGCGTGCAGGAGCTGTTGCATCGAGTTGTCACTTCTACGCTGAGGCAGTCGCTCTTGGCCCGCATAGGTTCCCCATCTTCCATTGTGCCCTTGTATAGTGTTCCCGCCGGTCCCCAAGGCATAGGCCGGACG
>JAZDOF010000161.1:0-4680 GCA_043799015.1 Pseudomonadota bacterium
GCCTCCGCTCATGGAGGCAGTCCACCCACACACCGGCTTCATCTATGTCATAGTGGCGGCCCTTGCCTTCGGCGGTACACATTTCCTCCAATGTCCTCGTTGACCAAGCTTGGAGCCAAAGAGTCCTTTGATCGGCTTCAATGAAATGGTAAAAGCCGATCGTACTGTCGGTCAACACTTCCACTTCGTCCAAGGTGGCTTGGAGGAGTTCATCCAGAGAGTGCGAGACGGAGTATTCCACCAACCGCAAGCGCGTCCGCATGATATTTTCGGTCCGCTTGCGCTCGGTGATGTCCCTGTTGCACGCCCGCCTTCCCAATGGTTGCCCTTCTTTTCCGTAAACCGGTCGGCAAGCGTGGTTGACCCAGACGGTGCGGCCATCTCGATGAAGAATACGGAAATCCAAAGAATATGAGGTGTCTTGGTCGACCGTCTGCGCCTCACGAAAATGGTTCATCACGTAGTCGAGGTCGTCCCTGTGGACAATTCTTTCCAACAGGCCGGAGTCATCAAGGAACTCCGGTGCCGAGTACCCCGTAATTCGTTCACAAGAGGGCGAAACGTATAGCAGCCGGCCGTCCGATGCCACCCAATACTCCCAGTCATAGGTGAAATCGGCAACGGTTCGATAACGTTCCTCACTCTCTCTCAGCGCATCCTCCGCCCGCTTTCGCTCGATGCGGGCGCGCAGGACCACGATGCCGAATGCCAGATCGCTGGACAATTCTTCCAACAGTCCCTTTTCGTCGGCTGTGAAGGCATTTGGCTCCGTGGAATAGACGTTGAGAACACCGAATGTGTTTGCGCTTTCGTCCTTCAGAGGGAGGGCGATACCGGAGCGAAAGCCTCTCTGTAAGGCACCGTCTCGCCAAAAGACGGCTTTGGGGTCAGTGGTGAAATCCTGGATGCAGGTGCTTTCTCCGCTCCGGATGGCGGTTCCCCCGGGGCCGCACCCACGTTCCGTGTCGGCCCAGGTGAGCCCGGCCTGTTCGAGATACCCATCCTCGACCCCGGCCCAGGCGACGGGGCGTATGGTCTTGGCGTCATCGTTCTCGGCATACCCCACCCAGGCCATTCGGTAGCCGGCTTCGTCACGGATGATACGGCAGATATCGTCGAGCAGGGTCTGTTCGTCCTCAGCCCGCACGAGAACCTGGTTACAGTTGCTTAGGGCCCGCAGTTCGCGATTCAACCGACGCAGCTTCTCCTCGGCCGTCTTTCGCTCGGTGATGTCTTTGATCACGCCGTCGTAGGACAGGAGCCGGCCTGATGCATCCTTAAACAGGATGATCGTGTCGCTGACCCAGCATATTTTTCCGTCTTTGCGGAATATGCGATGCTCGATGGGCGGTATATCATTCCCCGCAAGAACCTGTTGCACGCGCGCCAGGACCAGTTCGCGGTCATCCGGCGCAACCATGCGGATCCAGAGAGAGGGATCGGCGGCAAACTCGTCCGACGTGTACCCCGTCACCATCGCGCAAGCCGGGCTTTGCCGTGTCTCCACAGCGCGGCCGTTTTCGATGCGCACCGAATACCGGTAATCCGTGAGGCTCTCAGTGATGCACCGATAGCGGTTTTCGCTTTCCAGCAGATTATGATACGCCAACAAACCAGTCAGGGCGTCGGCCAACCGCCTGCCGATCTCCTGGTACAGCATCTGCTCTTCCGATGTCCAGACTCGCGGGTAAGAGCATTGGTGGAGTCCGAACACCCAGGGCTTGTCCAACTTGGGATAAAGAGCAACCATCATCATGGACTTAACGCCGAATTGGTCGGAACTCACCTTGTTTATGGGTCTTTCCGTCCCGGCGGTATAAGTCACCGGGCCGACGGATTCCAGAGCCTCAAGCAAATTCGGGGCCATGTCCGGGGGCATCGGTAGATCCACATTCAGCATTTTTGCGCCTGGATATTCGGGCTTGGTAATTTCCATGGGAACCCGAAACGACGGCGCATCCGGGTCGCACGGATAGAAGAGCCAAGCTCGGTCGCAATCGAAGATGGAAAGCACGACGTTGAGAACATCGCTCATCATGCCGTCAACATCGCGGGCTCCTTGAATGGCCCGGTTGACCTTGTCCATGCGTTCAAAGTACCGGAAATTGGCCAGTCGTTCCTGCTCCGCCCTTTTGCGCTCGGTGACGTCCACAAATGAAACGATAACCAGCGCTGTTTTCCCGGATTCGTCGTACTCCGGCTCGGCATTTACCATGACCCACGAGATATCGTCCCGCTCCGGACGGCTGATTCCCATCACATGGCCCCTGAGAGGCCGTCGTGTGGACAGCACCAGGCTTACCGGATACTCGGCCACAGGCGCAGCGGAACCGTCCTCCCCCAGGAAATGCCATTCCGGATCGATTAGGGACTTGCCGAGGAGCTGGTCCGCGGAAAGTCCGAGTAGCCGCCGTGCCAAAGGATTCGCGTTCAGGACGCGGCCTTCCCCGTCATGGAGCACGATGGCGGTCTGGACCTTCTCGATCAGAGACCGGTATCTTTCCTCGCCGGCTCGCAACTCCGCGTCCCGCTCCGCCAGAGCATCCAGCATGGAGTCGAATTCCCGTGCCATGACGGCCGCTTCGTCGGTGCCGGCAAGCGAAGAACGGGCCGGGCGGTTGCCGGAGCGGACCGCCTCGATGGTCTCCTGGACGACGTACAGCCTACGGGTGATCCATCGCCCCATAAACCAGGCGATTACCGAGCCGATGAGAATGGCAGCCAGGGCGTAGACGACACCGCTCCTGGTAATTTGCGCAAGCTTTTCTCCAGCCGCCTTCTGTCCTATGCCGACGCGCGCCCATCCCACATGACGTCCTTCGATCATGGCAGGAACTGCAATATCCACCAGCGCAGGGGTTCTTGAGAGCACCGTCGGGTGCGCTTCGGAGAGCGGATCGAGCATGTATCGCCCCCGTCCGGACTTGTCGGTATCGGCCAGCACGCGTCCCTGTTCGTCCGCGAGTATGGCGAATAGAATCTCCGGATAGCGGCGCTGGGCTTCCACCAATTCCTGCAAACCCGAGATGTCGGCGGCCGCGATCCATCCCGCGCCGGAGGTTGCCAGTGCCTGGGATAGCCCTGTCGCCTCTTCAACCTGCCGGTCCAGGAGCATGGCTCGCTGACGTACCGTCAGATCGCAGATGAAAAGGGTCATCATCACGGCATGCACCGCGGCCACTCCAATAATCAGACGACCGCGGAGCGTTCCGAGCAGAAAACGATACAGCGTCTTCATCATCGCTTCTCCACCGGACGAACAGCGCTCTCGAAAAGGGAGACGTATCGGCGTACCACGTCGTAGTCCTCGTCCGACGCGGGTAGGAAACGGGCCGTTTCCAGCCCGACGAGGACCGAAGCCCCTTGCTTTGTCCCATCAAGCCCAAGCAGGAGGGCACGAACCTGTTCCCCGACCTGTGCGGGTACGTCGTTGCGCACCATAACGGAATTGTTGACAAGCGACTCCGTTTCCCAGGCGACTTCCAGTTCTGCGGCTTCACGCGGATTGTCCTTTTGGAACGCCCGCCATGGCGGCGGCCAAGTTGCGCCGGCCGCAGTCAGGCCCAAGTAGGCATTCATGATGGAGGACTCCTGGGAACCGACGTATCGGTTTTCGATGTCGGCATTGACGTTGATGCCGTGGTTATGGAGAAAATACTGGGGCATGATGCAGGCCGCCAGAGCCGTGTGAGAGGGATAGCTCACCGACTTCCCCTTCAGCTCGTCGGGGCGCTTCAGTCCGCTGTCTCTGCGTACTACGAATATCCCCTTGAAATCCTGCGGCTCTCCGGCCATGGCGATTACTCGGTAGCCGACCTTCATGGCCTGAAGCGTCTGCCAAGGATTGGGGAGGAGAAACTCGGGCTTGCGGGCATGGTACTTTTCCTCGAAGGCGGCGTAATCTCGTGATGCCTCTAAGGCCACACGCGCGCCTTGCAGCCTATCGTTCAAATAATCGATGAGCGGGTGGTACGCCTTCATAAGTTTGCCGGGATTGTGCAGGGGATGGACCGCAAGGCGATAGAGCGGTAAGCCTGGAGATGACGGTTTTTCCCCGTATTGCGGCCCTTTTCTTTCGGGTTCCCGGTTACAGCCGGGAAGGACCGCGAGCAACAGGGTCAGCGCGGCGATTATCAGTCCACGCCTGTTCATTTCCATCCTCTCCTGTGACTTCTTTGTTGGACAACTCAACCGGCTCGGTGGGTCATTCCCCGCCACGCCCGCCGTTCGTTCTCTTCATAGAGGCGGTTAAGCGCTCCCCTGTACGCCGGCGTAAGGGGATGGCCGACAAGATCGTTCGACACCGACGGCATTGTCCTCTTTCGTCATGACCGGGAGCAGTCATTGCCGAGGATGAAAATCCGCGGTTGGGATTTTCAGGGAAAAGCGGGATTGGGAGGAAACCGTAACCATTCACTCTTGTGGGGCAGGCTTGCCGGCCTGCCGAGATCGCACTAAGAAAATTCGCAGGCTGGAAAGCCTGCGCCACGTTGAGATTGGAATTTCCCGACCGTAAGTGAAGGGTTACAGGAAACACTAATGTGCCGGAGACTATGCAGGACCTCAGCTTGGCCTGAAACGCGACACGATCCCAATCCAAGAAAGGTGAGGCCGCACAAGAAGACCTTCGTGCCGGTCTCAAGGTAAACGTTCACCGCGATGGGAGAAGAATAAACCACA
>JAZDOF010000162.1:0-3614 GCA_043799015.1 Pseudomonadota bacterium
CCCTCCGCCAGCACCGTCGGAGACTTTCTCCCGATGACCGGCAATTCGTCAAGCTCTAATCCGACCCCGTGCCCGACGAATGGAACCGGTTGCGGATACCCCATGAACCCTGTCGTCAGTCCGGCATCTTCGGCAATAGCCAAGGCCGTGTCGTAAAGATCGCCCGCGACCGCGCCCGGACGACCTTGTTCGGCAAGGGTATTCTGGATCCGCAAAGCGGTTTCGTGCGCGGCAACATACTTGGGAGAAGGCTCCCCAAACCGGAACGTACGCGCTTGGTCAACAATGTACCCGCCGAAAACGGCCACGTGGTCGATTTGCACCGGCTCATTTCCGCGGATGATCCTATGACCCGGACCCTGGGGAAAATGGGCCCCGGGACCCCGGCCGCCGGTGGGTCCCAGCGAACAGCTCGGCACGGCCAAGTCCTCACCCGACATGATATGCCCGTAATGAATCTCGGAATTGAAGGCACGGGTACGAACATGGCCGGGGTGACCGTTTCGCCTGTGCTCGGCTTCCACCAGCCCCGCAAACTCCAGCTCAGACATGCCTTCTTTAAGTATTTCCGGTATCTTGCGAAACATGGCATCGTTCATTTGCGCGGCCCGCCGGATCAGACCCAGCTCATAGGGGGACTTTACCATCCGGATCATCCGGATCAAAGGCGACGCGTCCAGGAACTCGGTCCCCTCGAAAAGCCTTTGATAGGAAAAGAACATATTCACCGGCAGCACGTCCAATTCCAGGCCGATTCGGCCTATCCGGCCCCCGGTCTCCGACTCGACCATGTCCTTCACGTCTCCCGGCTTCTTGGTCTTTATCACGTTGGTGAGCGGGGTTTCCTCCACCGCCCGATCGAAGTCGCGCCGTACGAACAGCGTGGGACTGCCGGAAGCGGGTACAAAGAGCTGTGCGTCCTGGCACGTGCCGGTGAAATAGAACAGGTCCGCGCTCTGAATAACGAGCACGGCGTCCAGGCCGTTTTCCGCCGCCAAGGCCTGCAATTTGCCGATTCGCAGACCGATTTCCTCGGCTGGAGTGGAGGGCATTGAGGTCTCCTAAACTCTGGAGCGATAGATGCAAACAAAAAAAGCCGCCCGCCCGTTTTCGGCGGGAACGGCTCGACCGCGATTCGGCCTTGGGCCGACCGTTCGCGGGGCTTAAGCACACGCTTGTCGCTTACGACGATCCCCAAGCTGATGGAAAAACCGGGAACACTCCGGTCCGCGTCACCGCTGGGGTTCTACCACCACCTTTATGGACTTTCCCCCTTGAGCCACCAGCCCAAATCCCTCAAGGGTCTCCGAAAGGGGAAGACGATGGGTGATCATGTCCTTCACTTTGATGCGCCCGCCGGCAATCAGGTCCATGGCGGTCACGATGTCCCGCGGGCTCCCTGCATAGGAAGACGTCATGGTGATCTCATGGCGCCAAAGGTGATTGAAGGGCATTTCCACCCGCGCGTCGGGGTCGGCCGGGGCGAAGAAAAGTATCGAGCCGCCCGGTTCCACCGATTCAAACGCCTGCTTTATCGCTGAGGGGGCCCCGGCACAGACGATCACCAGGTCCGCAAGTCTTCCGCTGTTGGCCTCCGCTATCCGGCCCTTGACGTCCTCGTCCGCCGGGATGGTCTCATCGGCCCCGAAACGAAGTGCGGCTTCAAGACGATGAGAGTTGACGTCCACGGCGAAAATTCTGCTTGCCCCCGTAACGGCTGCGAGCCCTACATGCATCAATCCGGCGATTCCCGCGCCGATAACCAGTACAACACGCCCGGGCTTCCACCCAACGTTGTGTTGGCCGCGAAACACACAAGCCAAGGGCTCGATGAACACCCCCTCCTCATACGACATGGATTCCGGGAGTTCGAATACCCCATTGAGCACGTTTATGGCCGGCACCCTGACATATTCGCAAAATCCGCCCGGGTCGAAGTTGGTGGTCTTGAGGGTATTGCACGCGGAATGGTGATCCGCCAAGCAGAAGCGGCACATGTTGCACGGAACGTGGTGAGAAACGAAGACCCTTGTCCCCGTCTTCCATCCCTTTACCCGTTCTCCGACCTGGACGATCTCCCCCGCTATTTCATGGCCCAGCACCAACGGAGCCTTGGGCAGCCTGTACCATTCCAGGAGATCGCTTCCGCAGATGCCGCTCGCCCAAATCTTCACAAGGAGCTCCTCCGGACCGATTACAGGAACGGGCATCTCTTGGATCCGGATGTCCTTGTTGTTGTAGTACATTGCAACGCGCATCTGTAAAGTTTCCTTCCCGTTTATGCGGACGGCCGAGCGTGGTGTACGCTCCCGGCATCGGGTTCAGCCGAAGATGCCGGAAGCCTGGGGATGTTCGAGCGGCAGGGACCTTGGGGTCTCAGGCGTTTTTTTCTTCCTCGTAGATCTGAATCGCTTGTTCAGGCTTTTCGTTCCGATGTACGACCGCCCTGACGGCCTTTATCATCCCGATCGGGCAATCGGACTGAAATATATTCCGTCCCATGTCCACGCCGACCGCGCCTTCACTCACGGCACGATGGGCCATCTCAAGAGCCTCGAGTTCGGGGAGTTTCTTGCCCCCGGCCATGACTACGGGAACAGGACAGGTTGAGGTGACGCGCTCAAAATTTTCGCAGTAATAAGTCTTGACCAAATTGGCGCCCATCTCCGCGGCAATCCGTGAGGACAAGCTCAAATATCTTGCGTCTCTGGCCATGTCTCGCCCCACCGCAGTAACGGCCAGCACCGGTATGCCGGCGGAATAGCCTGCGTCGATCAAGCTTGAAAACTCCGCCAAGGTCTGATGCTGGTACTCGCCGCCCACGTAAATGGAAAAAGCCATGCCGGACACGTTGAGCCGGATGCAATCGTCCACGGTGACGTTCCACACTTCGTTGGAGAGATCATCGGCAATCACGCTGTTGCCCCCGGAGACCCGCAATACGATCGGTACCTGTGCGCCGGGAGGCACCGATGTCCTCAATATGCCGCGGGTTAACATCAGACAGTCGGCATAGGGAATAAGGGGTTCGAGGGTTTGTTCCATAACCTCCAACCCGGATGTCGGTCCCTGAAAGTAGCCGTGATCTACGGCGAGCATTACCGTACGGCCGGTATCGGGCTTGATGATCCTGGACAGGCGGTTCTTCATACCCCAATCCAGGTGATCGCAGCCTCTGAGATGAAAACCTGAAGCCGTACCGTGCCCTGACGCGCTAACCGCGCGAGCCTGAACCATCCCTTCCATATCTGCCATAAGCGGGCCCTGCCTTGTTTGGATTTCGCAGTGGAGGATGCTAGCAAACAGGGGTATGCGTGTCAACGAAGAGGACTTGATTATCGTGACCATTCACTCTTGTGGGGCAGGCTTGCCGGCCTGCCGAGATCGCACTCAGAAAATTCGCAGGCTGGAAAGCCTGCGCCACGTTGAGATTGGAATTTCCCGACCGTAAGTGAAGGGTTACAGGAAACACTATGTGCCGGAGACTATGCAGGACCTCAGCTTGGCCTGAAACGCGACACGATCCCAATCCAAGAAAGGTGAGGCCGCACAAGAAGACCTTCGTGCCGGTCTCAAGGTAAACGTTCACCGCGATGGGAGAAGAATAAACCACA